>CAZBNU010000055.1:0-21304 GCA_964493075.1 uncultured Nitrospirales bacterium
TAATTGCCTTTCTCAAAACAGTTAAACAATTAAGAAAAAAATATCCCAGAATACTACGGGGCGCACATGGTGATGATAAAAGGATTTCCGAGGTAGATGAGATTCTAATCTACATAAACAATCTGGAAGTGTTGAATATATTAAAAGGCCGCAAGGGAAAAGGACATGGCCTCGATGATGAATTTGTACATCAGTTATCTTCGGCAGAACGAAGCCGTGCGCTGGTGTTTATTGAGGTTCTCAAGACCCTATACGAAGGAGATATTGAGAAGGCACTTTCAATGCTTGATTTATTTATTGATTCCGGCGTATTAGCAACCTGGGAATACTTACAGGAAGTCAAGGAAGGAAACTACGATGGTGATATCTCAATTCTTAATACCATCAAGGAGTTCAGGCAAAAATATCCCAGGGTAATATCGACTCAACTGGATGGGGAAGAAATTCGAAAGCGGGCTGAAATAGACAAGATTCTTGAGCACTTGCTCGCTCTGGAACAATCAAGTGGTCAAGGTTTATGGAGGGAAGCCATGTCGAAGATTGAAGATGAAAGAGAAGCGATAACATCTCCAGCATATATGAATAAATTGGATAAGAAGGCATCTGCCATTCAAAGTGCGTCTATTCTTGGAGCCCTGCACGAAGGCAAGAAAGAGAAGGCGCTTTCACTCCTTGATTTATTCATTGGCGGGGCGGTAGTTTCGTCTTTGCAACATTTACAGGAAACGGATAAAGAAGAAGTAGATTTGTTTCTTCAGAATTTTAAGGATTTAAGGAATAAATACCCAAGAATATTACTTGACGAACTCGGTAATGAGAAGAAATATTCTGAAGAGGATGATATTCTTGAAGCACTGGATAATCTGAAAAAAAACAATGACCTGATCCATGACAAGATAAAGGATTATGGTCGTGACACTGAGTTCATATACAACCTGTCTTCTTCTGAACGAAACCGTGCGATGGAGTTCATTGAAGTTCTTAAAGCCATATACAAAGGAGATAACGAGAAAGCGCTTTCACTGCTTGATTTATCAATGGATTCTGGCATATTAGCAGCCTGGGAGTATCTGCAAACAGTCAAAAAAGGAAACTACGATGGTGACCTCTTTTTTCTCAAAACCATCAAGGGTATCAGGCAAAAATATCCCAGGGTAATATCAACTCAACTTGATGGGGAAGAAATGCAGAAGAGGGTTGAAATGGCCGCTGAGGTGGACAAGGCTCTTAAAATCCTGGGAAATATGGAACAATAAGATTAATCAGACTGATTCAGGGTAATCTGACTAATCAGACAAGCGGACAGATTATTTTTCCAGTCTCAGTTTTACTTTGCGGGCAATGTCTCCCGGAACAGGCGTAGCGCGTTTCCGCCCATGATTTTGGCGATGTCTTCCGGGGTAAAGCCCGCCTGCATCAGGGCGTCGGTTATCAATGCCACACCCGAAATGTCGAAGGGGGTAGTCACGGCGCCGTCGTAGTCTGAACCCAGGGCAATGTGATCAACGCCGACCAGGTCAATGCCGTAACGGATGTTGCGGATAATGGATGCCACATCTTTGCCGCCAGTTGCCCAGGGGAAATAGCCGATGCCGATAACGCCGCCTTGCGCTGCGATTTGCTTCGCGTGCGTGTCGCTGAGGTTGCGTTCGTTGTCGCACACGCCCTTGAAACCCGTGTGGGAAATCACCACCGGGCGTGTTGTGATGTTCAGCACATCGTCAATCAGTTTTGGCGACGCATGGGCAAGATCAATCAGGATATGCTTCGCTTCCATGCTGCGTATCACTGACTCACCAAAAGGTGTAAGGCCGCCGCTGTCACGGCCGTGTGCTGCGCCGCCCACTTCGTTCCCGCCAAGATGCACCAATCCCCCGAGACGGATGCCGGCATCAAAGAGCACATCGAGGTTTTCCAGTTTCCCTTCAAGGCAATGCAGCCCCTCCACACCGAGAACGCCCGCGGTCAATGTCTTGTCCTGTTTCCGGTTCTCAAGGTAGCGTTCCAAATCCTGCATGGAACGGAGAATACGGAATTTTCCTACGGCATTTGCTTCCACTGTATGCAGTCGCTGTGCACAGAACAGTGCACGATGAAGGGTGCTTGTCCAAGCAGCCAACGGCCAGCGCTGGGCGACCACCTGAAAAGTCAGCGCGTCCAAATCCGTGGGTATCCAGGGCACTCCTTCACGCACGGGCGTTCTGGTCGGAATGGTGAACACCTGCAACGCCACGTTGCCTTCCACAAGACGCGGAATATCCACATGGCCGTAACGGCCATGTTTCAGCAGATCGCGACTGCAAATCAAGGCATCACAATGGAGATCCACCACGTCCAGTGTACCGTGCAACGTCAGCGCTTCCGCGGAAATTTTGTAAGGCTTGCGCAACCGGGTGCGGTTCACAAGGATATCGAAGAGAGGCGGCACGAGAAAGAAGTAGAATAACACGAATGCTGCTACTGAAATAATAAAGGCCATGGCGCACCATTTTCTTCGACGTGTGATACCCATAAAACAGGGTCCCGGTGTTTTTCAATACAATTTGATGCATGCAGTGTACGCCGGTAATGAAATGAATAGCAATTATTTGGCGCTATGTGGCATACAAGCCGGTATATGGGGTATTCTGTCTGGAATTCAAATTGGATATTGCCTCTGGAGAAGCAACGCGATGCTTCCAAACGGGAGAGAACAGATCATGAATCATCGAATCAATCTATTATGTGCTGGCGGCCTGGCCGTGTTGTTATGTGCCGGGTGCGCCACCTTTCAGCCTGGTGCGCCGACGGGGGTAGTGGATGTCATCGCCCATCGCGGTGCAAGCCAGCGGGCGCCCGAAAATACCCTCGCGGCGTTTCGCCTTGCCCACGAAATGGGCGCTGACTGGTTTGAACTGGATTGTCATCTCACCAAGGACAGCGGTGTTATTATCATACATGACGCTACATTGGAACGGACGGTTGGCATTGTGGAAAATGTGGCCGATCACGATCTGGATGCATTGCAACAGATGGATGCAGGTATCTGGAAGAATGCGCGTTTTGCCGGGGAACCCCTGCCCACGCTGGGAGAATCTCTGGACTTTGCCAAGGGCCGCATTGGTGTTTACGTGGAAATCAAAAATGTGGCGGATGATACTGTTTTAATGGGCGAGTTGCTGCAGCTGGCCGAAGAACATCCTGTTCTGACGGACTCGCTTGCAACGCAGTTCATGGCGGCTATTGAAGCGTCCGGAACACGCAATCTGACACTCACGCGCCACTGCATCCAAGAGATTCGAAAACGAAACATGGAAAAGGGTGTGGTTATTCAGTCGTTCTCGCCGGTTATATGCGCCATTACCCGGATCGAAGCGCCCGATATCCGCGTGGAGCTGCTTTCCGGGGTGGAGACCGACAAGCATGCGGAGTGGGAACAGGTATGTCGCTGGGTGTTTCTGCTGGATGTGGACGGCTTGAATATCAGCGCCAAGGGCGTCACACCGGGACGGCTCGCCGCCATTCAAAGCGCCGGTAAAACCATGGCGGTCTACACCGTGGATGAACCGGCGGAAATGGGTCGCTTCGCCTCCTGGGGAGTGGATGCCATCATCACGAACCGCCCCGATATAGGTCTGGAAGTGCTGGGGCGAAAGTAGAATAAGCGGCACGTCATTACGGCAATGCAACGATGCCGCTCATATCATACTGCCAGATTCTTCCGCCAACGGCGATGCCGTTAACATACCCTGCGGTGGGTGTAATAAACATGCGGCGCAATGCGGTTTCTGATGCACTGAACGTGCCCATGGGTGAAGCGCGAAACAACAATGTGGCATCGCCCTGCCGCGAGAACAGATCGGCAACAAGCAGCACCGTGTACAACGGCGATGTATTTCCCTGTTCCGCCAGCAGGATAGCCGCTTCCAGCAATGCTTCCGAATTCGCCAGCCACAGCGTGCCGAGATAGATGAGAAAAACATCCGGGGTGGCCATCATGATTTCCGGCGGTGCCAACTCTGCCACAGGTGAGTCTGGCAGTGATACCGCCGTGCGCATGACCGCTGCCGTGCGTTGCATCAAATCAGGTCGCCCTGGAAGATTCGTGGCCACCACCGCTTTCATGGCCTGCTCCAACGCCAGCATCATAAATTCCGGCAGGGGCGGTTGTGGGACGTAAGGCGGCATCACGAAAAGGTCGCGCTGCATCTCCTCCGGTATCACGGGGATGTCCAGTGCAATGCCGGGCAACCGCAGGGGCGACGATGCCGCGCTGAAAGGAACTGCCTGCGGCACATACAACGCGGATACAGCATGCATGGGCTGCGGTATGGCTTTGAAGATATTCTGCAAACAGGTAACGTGGGCTTCAGAAAGCGCCCCATTATCCAAGAGCCATATCCCCGTAGCGTCTACAAAATCAGTCATTCGGCGTGGCAGGGTGAACCACGTTTCAGCAGAACGATCACCCCTAAAAACGCCAAGGCTAACGCAGGACTGCATCGCGTCTGCGTACCTTTCAGCGGATGTCGCCGCAGCGGTCAGATGTTCCTCCAGCGCAACCGGATTGCCTTTGAGGGTATCGTTGATCCCCTCGGCAATGGCATTGTTCACTGCCTCGTCGCCTGTGATGAAGAGGCGTTCTAAAAACAACAATGCCTGTGTTGGGGCAAGCGTCGATTGTACGGGATTGCTTTCCCAGTAGAGGCGCACTGCCGTAGCGGCAAAGGCGCCAGCAAACCGCGCCATGCGCTGCCTGTCCGCTGTGCCGTAGGTAATATGGGATGCCAGGTTTGCGGCGTGGTGTTCGGTAAAGGGGTGCTTTTCCAGAAACGACGTAAATATCGCCATGCGTGCGGCCAAATCCACGCCATCCTGCATGACATGGTTCTTGAGAAACTCAGACTCCTGCGCTACAGGCGCCACACCAAGATCAGACAGCACCTGCAACAACCGTTCCTGCTGGGTACTGTCAAAAGTGTCTGGCAAATCATCCGCTGCTGCAGCTGCAACAATCGTCAGTAGTATCAGAAGTTGCATAGTTCCACACTTAAACTGCAGGCTTCCGTCCTGCGGTTATATTACGGTTTGAATTCACGGCCTGTGATGCGCTCGTACTCTTCCCAGGACTCATGCTTGTGATCCCGCTCATCCAGGCTGATGCGACGAAACAGGTCCGCCAGCGTTTTCACCTTCGGATAGTACTCAAAATACGCTGTATCAATCTCTTCTTCTTCCCATTCGGGATGGTCCACCACGGCCTTTGCGTATTCGCGTTCCGCATGGCTTTCAAAACGGGCATTCATATCGAAAGACCACTCCGGTTTGATGCGATACATAATGCGGGTCAAGAAGTAATAAGTGAAAGCAAGAAATCGGGGAATGATGAAATGTTTGAGGAAGGACTTTTTCATCCCGCGCTGCCGCATCAGATCTTCCAGAACAAGCATGTGCCACTGTTCATTGTCCTGAGAAACACGCCCCATGTTGATATGCTTCCATGCCGCATCAGAGTTTTCCTTCTGTGTATATTCTGTTCCCGTGTACTGGCGGGTCAGGCGAAGGTAAGACCCCACCTCCCACGCCATATAGGGATACCGGGCAAGAATCTCAATCACCACAAACTTGTCAATCTCGCGCTCCTTGCCGTAAACAATATCCATGGCGACATACATGCAGCGCAATATGATGTTGGAATGGAGCCCTTCATCTTTAAGGGTCTTTTCCCATTCTTCCTTCAGATTCATTTCTTTGCCGATGGTATACTCGAATTTTGACATGCAATCATCTCCCTGTGTAGTTTTTTCTGTTCATAAAAACGTTTCAATAAGCGCAAATACGAATAACAAACAAACACAAATATTTGCATATTTGTTCCCAGGAAAATGAAATTCGGGAGAATCGTTATTCTTCTATCAGCGTCTCATCAGCAGCAACATTTTTAAGTGCAGACACAATGCTTGGACGTGAGTTGCCCTTGTTATACAAGTCAAAACGATAACCTCCGTCCTTTTCACAGCCTTTCATGGTGCATCCAGAATCCATGAAGATGGGTCCCTTAAAGGCGGCATCAATGCGGGTCGGCTGTTCATAAGAAAATTCTGGAATATGGGCAAGGCAACGGCACAGGCTCCACATGCCATGCACAATATCACGTTTGAATCCGAACAACTTTGCCGCAAACCGGGATACGTGAATGGGGTTGTAATCGCCGGTGATCTTGGCATAGCGTTTGCCCATGTCCACCGGCACCTTCCACTCGGCTTCAAGGGTCGGCTCTCCAAGGTCCTCAAAGTTCGCCCAGGGATGCTGATCGCCAGGCTTGCCGAACTTCCTGCCGCGGAAAATATAGGTGCTGACGCTTTCCCAGAGACATTTGTCTTCAACGCACAGGGTCGTGGTGATGTCCGTCTCCAGACCGGCCTTCAAGGTGCGGGCGTCCGATATGCGGCAATGCAGGTCCACTTTCTGAGTCTCTGGTATGGGTTCATGCTGCACAATATGCATGCGGGAATGCACCGCGCCCAGGGGGGACGCAGGAAAACGTTTGTCCGTAATCAGGTGTATGTGCATGGAGGAGGTGAACACATGGGGATACAAGAGCGGCAGGTTCCCATCGTTGCCGATACCACACAATTCACGGTAGGCCTGGATTTTTTCCGGGGATTCCGTGGCCTGCATCCACTTCGACTCCATCCGGGGGATGTTTTCCAGACCGGAGAACTTGCTGCGGCCAGGGGTGAAGGCGCTGAAATAGGCCGGACCGAGAGCGGGTTTTTCCTTGAATTCGCGAATAGTATCCATAGATTCATTATCTCCTGAAGGTTGCATATCCTGATACCAGACATCTTTTCTTCATACTATACATATTCACAGCAGAAAAACAAACTGTTATTCTGTAATCTCTTCCGCAGATTCCCCCTCGTCGCTCACTACAGATTCCCCTTCGCCCTCAATATCCTCTGCAGGGTCCTTCAGATGAAACATGAAAATGCGAGGCTCGATACTGTCGTAGCCTTCAAGGGCGCCCCAATGAATGGCATATACGCCGGGTTCCAGGGGGGCGGCCGCTCGCAACTCTACCAGCAGTTTTCCCGGTTCGTCCAAAACATTGGTGTGCAGCGCAAGAGACTTTTCCGCAATCCAGATTTCCTCTGGATATTCTATTTTTTCAGATGTCTCCGACTCGATGCTTTGTGGTCGTGACGTCTGCATAACTGCAGCATTAACCCGTTGCATTTTATGCATGCGCCCATCGTAGGCAGAGACTTTGTGCCCAATCATGCAGGGTGGGTTTTCCCCGAAATCCGATTGCGGGCCGCGCCAGGGGATGACAAGTTCGGGGTTGACAGGCGTGCCCCAGACATTCCCCATGTCCTTGACAGCGTAATGATTGGGCCGTGGATGGTTTGTCTCGTAATACCGGTAATTTTCGTAAAAATAGACCCCTTCGCTGACAGGCAGGTTCCAGAGCATGACAGTAGGCGCCTCGGTTCTTCCCAATGACTCCACCGTTATTTCCAGTTGTGCTGGGGTATAGCCGGTCTTCAAGAAATCCAGTTGCAGGGTTCCGGTTGTAGCCCCCAGCGAATAAAGACCTCGCGCATTGCTTAATGTTTCAAAGTCGGTTCCTCTGACACGCACCACCACCCCCGGCAATGCCTGGCCACTTATATCAGTTATTTCGCCCCGCACATAGACTTTGTGCATGTAATCGCAGGAAGACAGAAAAAACGCCGCAACCAAAAGAGTTCCAATATAGAGGTGACGTTTTTTCATCATGATACAAGGTTCCGACTCAGGTGCGTGGCTGCTTTTGTGCCTTCATAAATGCGGCGCTAATGGCCGCGCTCTCCATGGAATCTCCCTCTGATTCATCCTGTTCGACAATATACCACAGGGCTCCGGCGGCTTTTGCTGCGGGCAACACACTGTCCCAATCCATCATGCCACGGCCCACTTCTGTGAACACCACCGGCTTGCCCGATTCAACGGGTTTGCAATCCTTAATATGAACCAGCGGTGTGCGTCCGGCATATTTCTTCAGCAGACCGAGTGTGTCTGCGCCGCCCACAGTAGACCAACAGGTATCAAGTTCAAGTTTCAGGCAATCTGCATCAGCATTGGCGAAAATGGTGTCGAAGATGGTCTGGCCGCCGAGAGATTCAAATTCATGGTTGTGATTGTGATAACACAGGCTGATGCCAGCTTCCCGAAGTATCTCACCAGCGGCATTCATGCTTTCAGCAGCCATGATCCATTGTTCGCGGGTAGTGCAGACTTCCTTGCCCAACCAGGGAACCACCACATAGCCTACCCCAAGCAGATTGGCCTGTTGCACCACGTTTTCCGTGTCGCCCACCACCAGTTCAAACCCGGTGTGCATGCTTACAGGCGTCAGCCCGGCGGTATCCAGCATCATCTTGAATAAATCCACGCCCAGTCCGCAAAAACCGGCAATCTCCACGTAGTCGTAGCCTGCGGCTTTTACCTGCTGAAGTGCGGTCTCTGTGTCATCTTCGCAATAATCGCGCACAGAATATAACTGCAAGGCAAAGGGGTAAGAATGCATAAAGGTTTTTCCTCTTTTGAGTTTCAGCCAAACACGACCTATATCATACAGGCAACAGCGGCTTGGTATCCAGTTTGGGGTTACCTCTTTGCAAAAATCAGGGGGTACTCCTGATGGCGTAAAGCTGTTTCAGCGTAGCCACGTACACGACCCCGCCAGCGGCTGTAGGGGTTCCGGTAATTTCTTCCGGGAACCGGGTAGTAAACACCATATTGAACTCTTTTTGCGCTTCAATAATGGCAAAGGTGCCGCAGCGGGCGGCTACATAAATCCGGCCTTCGGCCCCCAACGCGGAACCCCAAATGGAACTGCCCACGCGATGTTTCCAATACCCTTCTCCGGTTTCCGCGTCCACGCAATGCACATGGCCCGCATCATCGGTAATAAACACCAGCCCATTCAGTATGGCGGGAGTACCGCTCGACTGCCGGGGGATTTCGTAAGACCAAAGTTCGGCGGTTTCCGTGACATCTCCCGTCTGGGTGGCATCAATACATTTCAGCCAGGACTGGCGTTTTCCCCACCAGATATCGCCCCCGGCCACGGCATATATTCTGTCCTTATAAAACACCGGCATGGCCACAATCTGGCTGGGGCCTTCCTTCGAGTTTTTGGAGTACTCGTGGACGTTTTCCTTGGGCGCAGTGGGATCGCAGTCAAAATGCCAGACCCGTTCCAGTAGTTGGGGCGTATCGGGCAGGGGCGGCTGCAGCGCATTGAAGGCATAACAGACACCGTTGGGGCCGCCAAAGAACACGAGCCGTTGACCCTTGACTTCTGCCAACGATGAGGGCGCCCAGGTGGCATGAAATATCTGCGGCCCTATTCTTTCCGCATCTTTGGCGAGCAGCCGGCCCGTGTTTTTGTCCAGCACGATCAGGCTCGGCGCTTCCGGGCTGCGTACCTTCACATGGGTATTGTCCACCCCGTTGCAGGTGTTGATATAGAGACAATTGCCGTCAAGGAGAATGGCGGTAAAGGGCGAGTCGTGGGGATACATGCCCACTTCCGCGCGCATATCGAACAACCAGACTACATCCGCATCGGGCGGCATCGGTTCCAGAGAAGGTTCGTCCGTCGGCACCATAAGCCGACCCTCATCCATAAAAGGACCGTCATTGCCGTCGTCAAGCCCGTTCATATCCACGCAGACCACCTCGGCGCGGTTCGTGACAAAATACAAACGATCCCCTTCCACAGTAGGCGACGAACATATCCCGATCCAGGGCCAGTCCAGGTAGTCATCGCCGCCAATGCGCGGTGTCAGAAACTGCCAGCGCAGGCTGCCGTCCTTTTCGTTCAGACAATACATGCCGCCCCGATCCCCCTGATGGCGCGGATCGCGCGGTTCTGAATTGTTCGTGCCAATAAACACACAGCCCTGCGACACAATCGGGGAACCATAAGCGCCGCCGCCCAGAGGCGCTGTCCACAAAATATTTTCGCCCGTTTCTAAATCGAAATGGGTCGGCAACCCGGTCTCGTCAGTGACCATGTTGCGTGTGAATGCTTCGCCCCATTGCGGCTGATCTGCATTGACGTTCACTACCAACAAAACGGCAAAGAGGAAAACAGTCCTATAAACTCGGGATAACATGCGTGACTCCTTGAAAAGCACTGATGAAAAAGGTGCATATCTGACACTTGAGTGTAGCACAGTTTATCTGCAATAAGAAATAACCGGTGCGCATATGCCAGCGGTCTCATCAAAGGACATTAGGCGCCAACGTAGACGCTCGTCGCTATGTATGTATCTGTATTCGTAACTGTCCAGGCGGCTATGCTTAATTCCTATAATCGTTTATTGTAGGGCAGGCGAAGCGGATGCGGAACCCACGGTTTAGACGGTTCACATGTTCACCGGTGAGGGTCGTAGTTTGTCTGTATATGCCGCTCTGACATAAAATAAGGGTGAAATCATGCTATCCGTAGTACACTAATGCCAAATAGCAGGCGTCACCATGCGCAACGACCATAAGAAGGAGTCTGTAATGAGTATCAGGGAACGTGTCGAAAAAGCACAGCAGGAAATGCAACACCATCTGTTCAATGAATTGCTTCCGTTTTGGACCACCCATGGTGTGGATCCCAAGTACCGCGGCTACCTGACCAATCTGGACAAGGACGGCAATCCCACCGGCGAGGGGTTGAAGACGGTGGTGTGCCAGACGCGCATGATTTACAGTTACTCTTCGGCCCATCGCGCCAATCTGGGCAATGGGGCGTTTCTGGATATTGCAGCGCAAGGCGTTGATTTCCTGCTAAACCATTTTCTGGATAAGGAGCATGGCGGCTGGTATTGGACCTGTGAGCAGGACGGCACCCCGGCGGACCGGGCAAAAATCATGTACGGCCAGAGTTTCGCCATTTATGCCCTGAGCGAATACGCCATGGCATCGGGCGACCGGCTCGCACTGCAGATGGCAGAGGAAACCTGGCGCGTTTTGAAGTCGTGTGCCGCTGATGTGCAGCATGGTGGTTTTGGCGAGTTCTTCGAGGAGGACTGGTCGCCAAAAGCGCCGGGCGTATACGGGGGCGACCGCAAATCGTTGGATGTGCACATGCACCTGATGGAAGCCTTCACGAACCTGTACGAGGCCACCGGAAGCCACCTGCACAAGACAGATACGCAACGGGTCATAGACTTGTTGTTTGGGCGGATGATCCATCCTGAGTTTGGCACGGGCATGGCACAGTTCGCTTTTGACTGGACGCCGCTGCGCGCCATCATTTTCCGGAACGTGTGGGGTTCTGACCGCGATGTGCCCGATGATGAAGGGCGTCCGCTGGACAATACCAGCTTCGGCCATAACGTGGAGTTCGCCTGGCTGTTGAAACATACGCTGGACATACTCGGCATGAAAGTGGACCCGTATAAGGATAAGATGCGCAAACTTTACGATCACTGCCACACCTATGGCATTGACTGGGATCGGGGCGGCGTGTATTGCGAAGGCCCCAATGAGGGTCCGGCGCGGGAACGCAACAAGGAATTCTGGCAGCAGGCGGAAACACTGGTGGGTATGCTGGACGCCTACTTGCTGTTCGGCGAGGATAAATACTGGGACGCCTACGAGAACGTACATCGCTTTGTAATGGACAGTGTTATCAATCACGAAGTGGGCGAATGGTATCCGTTGTTCGATGAAAACAACAACCGCATGTGGGATTACATGGGACACGCCTGGAAGATCAATTATCACACGGTGCGCGCCGCCATCCAATGCGAAAAACGTCTTAACGCCATTTTGACAAAACTCAAGAAGTAGGAATAGAAAAGGCACTCAATGTCACAACAGAAAATTAAAGTGTCGCCGTCCTTGTTATCCTGTGATTTCAGCAGGCTCGGCGAAGAAATACGCGCGGCGGTGGATGCGGGTGCGGACATGATCCATTGCGACATCATGGACGGGCATTTTGTGCCGAATATCACGTTTGGGCCGCCGGTTCTAGCAAAAATCCGCAGTCATTGCGATGTGCCCCTAGATGTGCATCTCATGATCGAACATCCGGAAGATTACGTAAACAGTTTTGCCGAGGCGGGTGCCGACATTATTACCTTTCAGGTGGAAGCGACCCATCATCCGCATCGGCTGCTTACCCAGATCAAGGACCTGGGCTGTAAGGCCGGGGTGGTGCTGAATCCGGGTACGCCCGAGGAATCCATCGAGTTCCTGGCGAATATGGTGGACATCGTGCTGATTATGTCAGTGAACCCCGGTTTTGGGGGGCAGGCGTTTATCCCGGAGATGCTGCGAAAAATTGAGAACGTGCGCGCCATGATTGGCGACCGCGATTTGGAAGTGGACGGCGGCATAGACGATAAGACAGCAGGCGATGTAATCAAGGCGGGTGCGAATGTGCTTGTTGCGGGTTCCTACGTTTTCGCAGGGCAGTATTCTTATAAAGAAGCGATAGACCGGCTGAAAGGCGCAGGGACATAAGGGACGAAAAGGACACAAGGGACGAACGAACCGCAATCTATTTCTAATTCACCTTCATTGGCGGGTTGCCTTCTTTCAGACTGTAGGAGGCTTCGAGGTTTCCGTCAATATACACTTCCACTGTTGCTTCCATGACATAGGTGACCGGTACGCGAATGGCTGCACCGGAAACGTAGGTAGCTTTTGAACCATCATCAAATGCAGGATCTTTGCTATACACCGTCTGGCGGTTGCCCATGCGGTCTACGACGTCTACCCGCACTTCTCGGCCAAACCAGTCATAGAACATCTGGTGAAGCACGGTTGCCTCATAACGCATAGAAGGCGCTTCTCCTGTGACCGATGGTTTATAGTCGTAGGTGACGGTCTGCCCGGGATAGATAAGGGTATCGGGCGCAGGGGTTTGTGCAAGTATTACATCGAAGGCAGCGTCGGGGATGTCCACTTCGCGGGCAACAAGCACTACATCGAAACCTTCCAGTGCCTTTGCCACATCGGCAACAGGCACTTCGCGCAAATCCGGCATCAATGCGCTGGGCGTGCCGGAGCCTGCGCTCAGGAGCAAATGAATTTCACCCTGGTCTGCCAACTCACCGCCTGCCGGGGGATCCTGAGATAGTACGGTGTCACGAGGCGCGTCTTCGGGCACCCGTGCCAAGCTTCCCACGCGGAACCGGGCAGCTGTAATTTCGCGGCGTGCATCTTCGAGGGTTTTTCCGGTGAGGTCCGGTGCATGCAGGTAATCCTGACCCATACTCACCACGACATTCACAGCGCGTCCTTCGCGTACTACCCGCCCGGCGCTGGGACGTTGCGCGATGATGTAGTATTTCGGTGCAGTAGGGTGGGATACAGGCGATTGTCGTCCCAGTTCCAACCCTTCTCTCGTCAGCAGAAATGCGGCGTCGGTTATGGGTATGTCCACAACATTCGGCACACTAACATGCTGTCCGCCTTCGAGCGCAACGGTATACACGAAATAACCCGCGCCCGCCATCACCAGTAGAAACACTACAAGTGCGATGGACCATTGCATACACCATGCCGCGAACCGCAGCAGAAAGAAAACGAAACTCAGGACCGTTTCCGAAAACGTGTCAAGAAGAATCCGTCCCACGCCGCGTTGAGGGGGTTGGTTTGATACTGTCCCTGTGCTGTTTTCCACGAACTAAATTGCTCCGGCGCATCTTCGGGAACACATGTCCCGTCCGATGCCACTTCCGATATTACTTCCAGCGTTTCCTGCCGGGTTAAAGTACAGACTGAATACACAACCACTCCCCCATTCTTACAAAGTTGCAATGCCTTTCGCAACAAAGCCCGCTGTACGACTGCCAGTTCCGCCACCGTTTCCGGTTTTGTACGCCACCGGATTTCGGGATGACGACGCAGCGTTCCCAGTCCCGAACAGGGCGCATCAAGCAGAACACGGTCAAAAACGCCGTCCTTGAAAGGCGGCACAAGGCCGTCGCCACACAAGGGCAGTACATTAGGGACGGTCATGCGGTCGCAGTTATCCTGTATACGTCCCATGCGTGTGAAATACCGCTCCATGGCAATTACCGGCGCTTCACCATCCGTAAGCGCAGCGAGATGGGTTGCCTTGCCGCCGGGCGCAGCACACATATCCAGAATGTGTTCGCCAGGCAAGGGTGTCATCATCTGTGCCGCCAACATGGAAGCCGGGTCTTGCAGCATGAAATGGCCGTCCTGAAAAAACTTACTTCTGAGCAGGTTGCCTTCTCCAGAAACCGTCAGTGCATCAAGGCAATCGCTTATGGGAGTAACAATAAAACCTGCATTGCTCAACTGGCGCGACAGCGTTTCCTTGTCTGTTTTTAAGGTGTTCACACGAATCGTCAGGGGTGCTTGCTCTGCGCAGGCAGCACAAAATTTCTCTGCGCCCTCATCGCCGAATTTCTCAATCCAGAGGCGCACCATCCATCGCGGCATGGAGTAACGCATACGCAGGTAATTTACAAAATCATGTTGACGGTCGGGCAGCTGCACCCCTTCCAGACTGTCGGGGATGCGCCGCAACACGGCGTTGGTCAGTTTCGCCAACCCAATATGCCCCCGACGTTTTGCGAGGTCTACGCTGGTATGCACCAACGCTGGCCGGGTTACATTGGCGCAGAAATACGCCTGAAACACACCCAACCGCAGCACCATCAAAACGGGTACAGGTAATCTATCGAGAGGTTGATCACAGGCGGCGGCCAGCACGTGGTCGCATAGAAGTTTATTACGGATAACGCCGTATACCAGGTGGGTAAGGAAACGTCCGCCTCGGGGCGAAAAATTACCCTTGCGCAATATCCGGTCCAGTGCCACATCTGCATGGGCACCGTTTTCGAGTACGCGAATCAACGCTGACACGGCACTGTCGCGAACGAGATCAACCGGCATGGGGAATGTCCTCAAACCTGTCGCCGGGCTGAAGCGGTACGCCACGCAAAAACGCGCTGGCATCCAACGCCTTACGGCCGGCCAGCTGCAAATGCGTTACGGCCAAGACACCGTTACCGGTAGCCACCAAAATCCGGTCTTTCTCCACAGCCATTATTGTTCCGGGCGCATCATTGGTGGCTTCTTCCGTCAGCACGGTGCGAAGGATGCGGCAGAATTGGTCTTTGAGCATGCACTGCGCCATGGGCCAGGGGTTACAGGCACGCACCCGGTTGTGAATGCGCTGCGTCGGCCCCGCCCACTGGATGCGCCCGTGACCTTTCTCAAACACCTTACTGATGGTTACCCTGGCAGGGTCTTGAGGAATGGCCGGCGCTGTTCCGCGTTCCACCAGATCGATTGCGTTCAGCATTTGCGCCGCGCCTATCTCTGCCAGGCGGTCGGTCAGTTCGCCCGCAGTCTCTTCCGGCGCAATAGGCGTTTCCTCCTGCAGCACAATGTCGCCCGCGTCCATCTCAAGGACAATGCGCATGATGGTAACACCGGTAGTGGCGTCGCCCTCAAGAATGGCGGTTTGTATGGGAGACGGTCCGCGCCAGCGAGGCAGCAGACTCGGGTGCAGATTCAGCCAACCCAGAGGCGGCACGTCCAGTACCGGCTGCTTCAGAAGACGTCCATAGGCCGCTACAACACATAAATCGGGCTTTTGTTCCCGGAGCCATGCTTCAAATTCACCATTGTGCAGTTTTTCCGGCTGATGTACGGCAAGTCCGTTTTCAAGCGCCCACACTTTCACCTCTGGCGGCGCAGGCTTACCGCTCCGTCCCTTGGGGCGGTCTGGCTGCGTCACCACTGCCACGACATCATGGCGCTGTGCCACTGCTGTCAGTGCAGGCACGGCAAGTTGTGGTGTTCCAAAGTATACGATGCGCACAGTCAGATCATCCCCGGCAGGTCCACGCCGCCGGTAAGTTCCGTCATTTTTCCCTTCACCATTTCTTGCACTTTGGCGATAGAAGCATTGACAGCGGCGGCTACCAGCCCTTCGAGCGTATCCGGATCGTTGGCGTCAATCACTGATGGATCAATCTTAATGGAGACAATTTCCATGTTGCCGTTCATTACCACCTTGATCAGGTCGCCGCCGACAGCCGTCTCAATGTGCATATCCCCCAGTTTTTCTTTCAATTCCTCAATACGGGTCTTCATCTCCATGGCCTGCTTGATGATGCCGCCCATTTTGCCCAGATCGCCTAGCCCTTTTAACATGGTTTGTCCTTTTTGTTGCAGTATTTGCCAGAGTAGGATGGGTAGGATATGTAGGATAAGTAGGACCATGGGACTTTTGTCCTACTCATCCTACATATCCTACCTACCAACTATCATACGCTTGATTACGGTGCAGTCTCCAATGTGTTATGCAGGCGACTAAGCATGTCCAGTGTAAACCGGTGAATATCCGGCGCAATTTCCGGGTTGCCCGTGTAGATTTCGCCGTAGGGCGCACTGCTGCGGCCATACGTATAGGGCGGCTTCTGGTCCCATTGCGACTTGGGTACGATGTAGCCGATTTCGTCGTTGCCGAGGTTGAAGTTCATTTTCAGGGTGCCCTTCATGACATCAAAGAAGGGCGGCACTTCCACGGGTGCAATCTTGAAATCGGCACCTTCGGGATTCTCCACGCCGCCGAAAACGATTTCCGGATAGATTTCTCCGGGCGTGGTCACAATTTCAATTTCGCCGATACGCAGCGCGTTGATCTCGCTGCGCGCCTTGCCGTTAAACACACCGGGATGCACCACCCCCAGGTATAAAGCCGCTTTGAAGGGCCAGCCCATTGCAGCATAGAAGGTCTGTGCCGAAACCGCCACCCGTTGGTCTTCCATCATTTTCGCTTCTTCACTACGCAAGGCCTTGGCGGCAATAACCGCCAGGTTTTCGCCCTGCGCCTGCGCCTTTTCGATGCTGTCTTTTTTATAGGTGTTGCCGTGACGGTCAGTAATCTCAATGCCCAGTTGCGTCATGAGTCCGCCAATGGGCCCCGTAAAGAATACACATTTGCCGCCGAACCCGTCGAAGCGTTCCGGTCCCTGCAACCCGAATTCCATGGCCTGCCGGAAATAATGAACAAAGTCGGAACTGACATAGGGATTACTGCCGCCCATGGCTTCAGGATGCATGCCCCAGGAGGTCAGGATGCCGATGGATTCTTCCGTGCCCTTCTTCTTGAACCACGCCAGCGGCAGTTGGTTGTCCACCACATCCGGCTGACGGGAGTCACGGGTAAAGTTTTCTTTGGGCACGTATGCTGTGGTAATAACCGCGTCGGCAGGGGTAAGGTTGTCCACCGCTTCCAGCACCGCTTCACACGCCTTTTCCTGGATCATGTTGATGTAGCCTTCATCGAAGCGGGAACCCCACAGGAACCAGTAACTCCAGATGCCCATGGTGTCGGGCGCCTCGTGGGTGTGGGTGGCGGCGAAGGCAACGTGATCAATGTTCGGATTCTTCTCCTGGATCATTTTGCGGATGGTGATGTAACGGTCATAGGTGATGCCCACGCTGTCTATGCTGACCACGGCAATGGTAACCCCGTTGTTGCGGAATGCCATGGCACGCGCCCATACGGGGTCATTGATGCCCTTGGCGGCACGGTCAATGCCAAAGCCGCCTATCCAGACCAAATCGAAGTCGCCGTTGCCGTTGCGGTCTTCCCAGGTATCAATTTCCGGGTCGAACTTATTGTTGCTGTCCACGTCAACCCAGGTGTCCTTTTGTTCCATAAGCGGAGACACATCGCGCACCGCAACGCCCACTTCCAGGTCACTCACAGCGTCCCAGGCGCCCGGCGCGGGCAACACATAGTCCACGCTGTATTCGCGATGGGGGCCGCGCATTGTGTAAGTCACATAGCCGGCTAAAAGCAGGACCAGCAATAGCGGAATTCCAACAAAGATAAGGACAAGTGCGGAGATGATCTTATGACGAGACATAAAAGACAACATTTTTTGTTTTTCCTTTTCTGATTAAAGGGTTATTGAAGAAATACATCTATTCGTATCGGCATTCCATCAGGGATGCCAGACAAAGGTTGTCAAGGTTTTGGCGGGTAGTTCCGCTTCAAACATCTGGTCGTTGTAGACCACCTGTATGGGCGATGCCGACCGGTCGAGATTAGTTACTACCAGAACAATTGTGCCATCGGGGTTCTGAAAGGCGACATTGACTACGCGGCGCGTGCCTTCCGTGGACCCGATGCGATGAGCGCCACGCTGGATAAATTTCATGAACTGGCCATAACTGTAGTAGGAGAAGTTATAGTCAACACCTGTTCCATCACGACGGGGTTGTATAGCAGTTCGTTTGGTCTTAAACGGCCCGTTGTTGGGATTGCCATCGTAATCAATCATGATAACCCATGAATTATAACTGCGGCATCCGTTCCGGAACAAATTTGCAATACGTACAGCGCCGTTCAGTCCGGGCGCAGCGCCTTCGGTGAAGTAAATGGATTTATCAGGAAACTCTTTTTGAAACCCGGACAGCGCTTCCGGGGAACCGGCATAGGCATGGAATCCCGTACCGTCCACATACTTCGCCGCCTCCGGGTCTTTCAGGATATTGCGGGGATACCAAAGGTTATTGATGTTGTGGTCGTAACACCATATTTTTGTTTGCAGGCCGTGTTTTTCAAAGGCGGGGCCAAGATGATTCTTGATAAAGTCCCGTTCGTTCACGCCCATGGCATCATGGTCCACTGGCCAAAACATATCCTCATCTTCCAACTGCGACCAGCGGCACGAGGGATACCAGTCCCGGGTGGGATAGTCCCGTGTATTAACGCCCGGCTCGTTCTGCGGCGTCACCGCATGGATGGGAATGCCTTCTTCTGCGTAGGCCTGAATGAACTTCACAAAATAGTCTGCGTACACGCCATAATAACGGGGCAGCAGATGCCCGCCAATCATATCGTCCGTGCTGGTCATCCAACCCGGCGGACTCCACGGCGACGCATAAAACAGAATGTCCGGGTTAATCTCCAGCGCCTTCTTCAACACCGGCAGAACATAAGCCTTGTCCTTCTCAATGGTGAAATGCGCAAGTTCCTTATCCGTTTCTCCCGGCGGCATATCGTCATAGGAATACCAAGGCTCTCCTGTGAAATCCGGCGTACCGATGCAGATACGCATCAGGTTAATACCAATGCCCTTTTCCGGCGACACGATACGTTCTATGGTTTCCGCCATCAGCTCCGGACCCAGTTGAAACAGATTGTAGCAGGTGGTATGTTCAAAGGACGATCCCAAGCCCAGAATTTCCTGGTGCTGTTCCTGAGGACTGACTTCAATGCGCAGCGCATCAGACGCCGCTGCGCCTTTTACAACAATTGGAATGGGGGATGCTGGCGCGAGCAGTCTGCTCATATCCTCGGTACTCATCCACACCGCAACCTCACCCGCATAAACAGCGGACGCCATAACAACTACTGCAAATAATGCTGTGAAATATCTGGTCAACATACCCTGAAACCCTTTCTGTTGTGTGCGCGTATAAGAAAAAAAGGCCCAGCGCCCAAACCCTGCAGCGAAACACCCTTGAATAGCCTACACTATAGACTGCCAATTTTGGAGAAGTGTTTCACTTGAAACCGGCAAGTTCCTGCGCCAACTCCCGCAAGCCGATGGCTTCAATGTCTTTGGTCATGGGGTAACGGCCGTTACCGGAATATATAATGAAGACTCGGTCTGGTTTTGTATCTTCCAGAGCGTTATAAAACCCCTTTTCGGCTTTTGGTGAGCTGCCGAGTTTTATTTCGACAGCCCAGCGCTTCCCTGTTGGCAATTCCAGGAGCAAATCAATCTCAGCGCCTGCTGCTGTTCGGAAAAAACTTGCCCGGGTGCGATCCGGGGCGACTGCAAGGAGGTTTTCGATTACGAATCCCTCCCAACTCGCACCCGCAACAGGATGTCCATGCAGGGCGTTTGCATCACAAATCCCAAGCAATGCATGAAGCAAACCTGAATCTCGCAGATAGACTTTTGGCGATTTGACCAGGCGCTTGTTCAAGTTTGCGTGGAAAGGCTGAAGCCGGCGCACGAGCAGTAAGCCAACAAGCAAGTCTATATATCGGGTAACCGTCTGCGCGCTGACGGCAAGACTTCCCGCCAGACGCGATGCGTTTAGCAATGTCCCGTGATTGTGTGCAAGCATGGTCCACAATCGTTCGAGTGTTTCTGCAGGCACACGCGGACCGAACGTAGGCACATCCCGCTCAAGATAAGTGCGAATGAAATCAGTACGCAGCGCAAAACTTTCTTCATCGCTATCGGCCAGAAAACTGTCAGGGAATCCACCCCGGAGCCAAAGGGTTGCAGTGGAAGATGTTCCTGCCACCTCCAGGATGTCGAAGGGGTTCATGTCCACATAAGCAATCCGACCCGCAAGGCTTTCTCCTGACTGGCGCAGCAGATCAATCCCTGCGGAACCCAGCAACAGAAACCGTCCCTTCCCTTTCCCGTGGCGGCGCCCCTTGTCAATGATGCCGCGCAAAGCCTGAAACAGTTCGGGAACACGGTGAATTTCATCAAGCACTACCAACCGGTCTTCATACTGGTTCAAAAACAACACTGGGTCCGAAAGTTTCTCCCGGTCTGCGCGCGCTTCGAGGTCAAGGTACAGGGCGTCCAACTCCTTTGCGAGTGTTATCGCCAGGGTAGTTTTTCCCACCTGCCGTGGCCCAATCAGCGCCACAGCAGCCTGCCTCTCCAAAGCGGCGCGCAGTTTTTGGTCTACTCTTCTGTGTATCATCCTTGTATTTTATCCAAGTCGTGGATAAATTGCAAGGTTGTGTGCTTTTGCATTTTGCTGCAGGAGAACCCAATCTACAGAATATAGGTACTGCGACCCAATTACAGTATCAGCCGTATGGGGCTCTAAAACATTCAAACCCGGCCTTCCTCTTCACGTTCTACGATTGTTTTCAACTTGGGCAAAGAATCGCGCATGCGCGTAATATCCTTTACCGGCATCATTTCAATAGTGTCGCCAAAACAGAAAACCTTCAATTTCTGCCAGGGTTGAATTCCTGTAGAAATACGTATTTGTTTGGGGATAACCACCTGATATTTACGAGACTCAGTTACGACACTCATAGCGAAATCCTTTTAATGTTCTCCATTAAAAGTCTAGTCTCATTTACAAAATACGCTTCAATCCCGGCAGCTGTCGCAATACATTGGAAATGGCAAAACAAGCGACGACCACCAATGGACATGCCATAAGAACGATTGCCAATGACGGCAGCGACCAGTTCCGGGCGAGGTGCGTGGCGGCCACAACGAAGAAGGGATGGATGATATAGGTGGTATAGGCGCTCTGGGAGAGCCGGGCAGTAATGGGG
>CAZBNU010000056.1:0-21209 GCA_964493075.1 uncultured Nitrospirales bacterium
GGAATGACGCCGAGATCGGGACGGACCGGGTGAAAAAACAAAGAGGCAAAGATGCCTCTTCTACGTTGTGCTGCAAGGACTTGGGCATTTTAGTTTGACTTGGAGCGCCGAATTCGGTACTCTTATTATACGGTGCACATGGAAGGGCTGTGTGCGTCAGTTTTGAAATCGTGTCATACCGACATGGGTTATGTGTCGGTAAACAACAATCAACGTAACCTCTCGGAGGGAATTAGCATGGCTAAGAAGACTGTGAATGTCGCCATTATCGGCGGTAATTTCATGGGCAAGGCGCACAGCAACGGCTGGCGCAAGGTGGACATGTTCTTCAACGATTTGCCGGTGAAGCCGGTAATGAAGGTCATGTGCGACAAATCCAAGGACGCATTGGAAAATGCCGAACGCTACGGCTGGCAGGAAACGTCGGAAGACTGGAAGGAAGTGGTCAATCGTCCGGATATTGATATCATTGATATCTGCACGCCGAACTTCCTGCACACAGAGATGGCCATTGAAGCAGCGAAGGCGGGCAAGCATATCGTCTGCGAGAAACCGTTGGCGAACACCCTGAAAGAGGCCAAGGCCATGTTGGCGGCTGCCGAAAAAGGCGGCGTGAAGCACATGTGCGGCTTCTCGTACCGTTTCGCTCCCGCCGTGCAGACCATGAAGAACATGATCAGCAAGGGCGAACTCGGAGAGATTTTCCATTTCCGTGCCGCTTATCAGCAGGACTGGATTGTTGACCCGGACTTCCCGATGGTATGGCGTCTGAAGAAGAAACATACCGGCTCAGGCGCATTGGGCGACATTGGCGCACATATCACAGATCTATGCCATTTCCTCGTGGGCGATGTATGCGAAGTGACCAGCGCCCTCCAGACTTTTATTGACAAGCGTGTAGTCCCTGATTCCGATGTGGGCGCATGGGACGCCAAGAGCGGCAGCGGTAAGAAAGTTTATGACACAGTGGACGTGGATGACGCAGCGGTATTCATCGGTCGCATCAAGGATGCAAACACGTTGGCAACTTTTGAAGCGACCCGTTTCGCTCCCGGTCGGCGTAACTACAATTGTGTGGAAGTTTATGGCAGCAAGGGTTCTCTGATCTGGAATCAGGAAGACATGAACCAGTTTGAATACTTCAATCGCGCCGATGGCGCCACAGTTCAGGGCTTCCGCAAAGTGTTGGCATGTGATATCGGCCATCCCTATGTGCACGCTTGGTGGCCTCCGGGACACATCATCGGCTACGAACACCTCTTCGTACACGAAATCTATGAGTTCCTGTGCGGACTTAACAAAAAGAAGATCACGTACCCCACCTTCGCAGATGCGGTCAAGTGCCAGTCGGTGCTTGAAGCAGTGGAAAAAGCAGCGTCAACAAAGAAATGGCAGAAGGTCTGACTTTAGTTCCAAAATCAACAAGGAGAAAAAAATGAAACTCGGTTTATTGACAGTGATGTTCAGCGACAAGCCGCTGAAAGATGTGCTTGAAATGATACGTCCGCTGGAATTGCAAACGGTGGAACTGGGCACCGGCAATTATCCCGGCGGCGCCCATTGCCCCGCAAAGGAGATGCTGGAATCCAAGCCAAAGCGTGATGAGTTAATGGCCATGCTGAAAGGCGAGGGGCTGGAAATCAGCGCGCTCAGTTGTCACGGCAATCCCATCCATCCAGACGAAGATTTTGCCAAGTCAAATCATGAAGTAATTATGGACACCATCAAACTGGCGAATGAACTTGGTGTTGGCGTAGTCAACGGTTTTTCCGGCTGCCCCGGTTCCGGCCCCGGCGATACCAAACCAAACTGGGTAACCTGCGCATGGCCGCCCGACTACCTCGACATACTTGAGTACCAGTGGAACGAGAAAGTCATTCCTTACTGGACAAAGATGGACAAAGTGTTGAAAGACAACGGCGTCAAGTATGCCTTTGAAATTCACCCTGGGTTTGTGGTTTACAATACGGAAACCATGTTGAAACTTCGTAATACCTGTGGCGACAGCCTGGGTGTCAACTTCGACCCAAGTCATCTGTTCTGGCAGGGGATGGAACCGGTGCAATGCGTAAAGGCTCTTGCCGGCGCAATTTACCACGTCCATGCGAAAGACTCCATCGTTGATCCTGTGAACGCAGCGGTTAATGGTGTGAACGATGCCAAACCCTATGACAAGGAACTCGAACGTTCCTGGATTTTCCGCACCTGTGGGTATGGTCATGACCAGAAATGGTGGAATGATTTCTTCTCCACACTGCGTTTGGTCGGCTATGATGGCCCCATCAGTATTGAACATGAGGACAGCATCATGTCCAGCTGGGAAGGTCTCACCAAAGCAGTCTCCTTCCTGAAACAGAGCATTATCTTCGAAGAGCCCACCGCAATGACCTGGGCATAAATGTTCACGTTGAGTTAAATACACAAAACGGTCGGGCTTACGATAGCCCGGCCGTTTTTTCCGTTTGTGTAACCCCTGACCTGCAAACTCGGTCTTAACTAACAAGATGCGTAATTATATTCTTGTCATACCGCTTGTTGCGGCGTCCATCACACTGGCCTATATCATCCTGCGTGAAATGATGCGCGTCTGGCTTGATCATCGTGTCAAGATGGCATTGCTGGAACGGCTTGAACACAAGCCGGAACTTCTTTATTCGTTCAAGGAACTACAGGAATTACTGGACGATACCCCTGTACCCGTGACGCGAAAACACAAAACCGACCCTACGCTTACCGGCGTTTTCCTCGCGCTGATAGGACTCATCTCTGTTATTGTTTATAGTCTGATTGGCAGAAGCCAGTGGGCGGTGGGAGCCTATTTCGGCGGTGTGGCATGTGTGGTCATTGGATTTCTGCTCACCACCATCGGGCTAGTCGCGCGCATTCTTCGGCGACCACCCCACAAGATGGACTAATTGTTGTAAGAAGCGGAATTGGTAAACTCCTGATACCATCCACGTCCGCCCCCTTTGACCTATCCCACGACAAGCAATATTCACCGCAATAATCTACAAGGCAGAACAAAATGACTCAAGAACCACCTCCCCTGAGGGTCGCCATCATCGGCAGCGGCGCGGCAGGATTTTTTTGCGCGGACTATCTGCTGCGTCTTGCCCAACCCTGTGAAGTCTGCATCTTTGAGAAAAACCCCACTCCTTTCGGTCTTGTCCGAGACGGAGTCGCGCCCGACAAGAGCAACCTCCGGGGTGTCACCCGTGCCTTCGACCGCATCGCAAACAAGAAAGGCTTTTCCTGGTTCGGCAACGTAACGGTTGGCCTGGATATCAGCATAACAACGTTGAAGAATTTCTTCCATGCAGTCATTGTTGCAGGCGGCGCTTCAAATTCAAAAACACTGGATATTCAGGGCGAGTCTTTGCACGGATGCTTTAATGCCCGAACTTTTGCTGGCTGGTACAACGGAAGCTTTGCTGACAACATTATCCATCCCGACCTGTCTCATCCGGCGGCAGTTGTCATCGGTGCGGGCAATGCCGCGTTAGACATGGTGCGAATCCTCGCAACACCGCCGGAATCGCTGGCAAGTACAGACATCGCCAGCCGCGCCCTTGCAACGCTCCGCAAGAGCAGTATCACCGATATACATCTTGTGGCAAGACGCGGCCCCATACAGGCGCGATTTGCTTCGGAAGAACTGCTTGATCTTGCCGCCATCCCCGGGTACAGCATCGAAATTCATACCGATACGGACTTTGAAGAGAGTACCAGCGGCTCCGAGGAATTGCTGCGGCTGCAGGAAGTGTATCGGAAACTGGTGAAAATGCCTGCATATACCACACAACAGGACAAGCGCATCCATCTCCATTTCAACTTGACGCCCTTCGGTATCATGGGCACGGACAGGGTTGAGGGTGTACTGTTTATGGATGCACACGAAACCGCCATGTATATCCCCTGCGGCCTGGCAATAACCAGCATCGGCTTTAGGGGACAACCAATTACGGGGCTTCCTTTTGATGAAGAATCTGGTGTAATCCCCAATCGTGCAGGAAGGGTAACAGACAACGGCGAGATTATTCCGGGTATGTATGCGGCAGGCTGGATAAAACGGGGCGCAAACGGTGTAATCGGATCCAACAAACCCTGTTGTCGGGAAACCGTGCAAAACATCCTTGATGACAGAGAAAACCTTTGTCACAAAAACGCACTTGAGACTAAAGAACTGACAGCATTTATGAAAAAACATGCTATCCAGTATCTTACTTATAGTGACTGGCTGAAAATAGACGCAGCCGAACAGGAACGGGGCGCGACCCTGGGCAAGGTTCGGGAAAAATTTCCCACCCTGAACGAGATGCTGTCACTATTGCCGTAACCGTCAGAATCCTCTCGATATGGCGGCTTCTATCGTTTATGTTTCTCCATTATGATATTTTTATGGGGCGTTGGAATCCTTATCAGCGTAAAATTGACAACCCACCTGCCTTTTTGATACCATACGCGCCAATAGTAAGCACTCCCAATGAACACCAGCAGGAGAAAGATGTGTCTCTTTATGCTGGCGGGTAGGGTTTCCTCATTCAACAACGTCGGGGGCTATTACCCGGTTGTCTTGGAGGCCTTATGGCCAAAATGAAAATAGGCATTGTCGGTTGCGGCAATATCGCAACTGATATTTGCATTGCCATACGAGAAAAAGAAATACCAGCGGAAGTAGTGGCTCTTACCGATGTTGATGTTTCAAAAGCAGAAACATTGCGTAAGGAATACAATCTTAAGGCTGTTATCGGAACACTGGAAGAAACAGTTGCCAGCGTGGATTTTGTGGTCGAATGCGCCGTATCCGCTGCGGTATCAGAGGTTCTTTTGTCTGCAATTCGACATCATGTTGATTGCTTGATAATGAGCATCGGCGGTCTGATGTCTAAGCCGGAATTGATGGAAGAGGCCAAGGAGAATCGCATACACGTATGGCTGCCCACAGGCGCCATCTGTGGCATTGATGGCATTCGCGCCGCCATGCAGGCTGGACTGGACTCAGTAACGCTAACCACGCGCAAGCCACCTCGTGGTCTGGCAGGTGCTCCGTACTTAAAGGAGCAGGGCATAGATGTTTCCCATCTTGCCGAACCGTTGGTTGTTTTTGAAGGCACCGCCAGGGAAGCCGTGAACGCTTTTCCGGCAAATGTGAATGTAGCGGCCACGTTGAGTCTGGCTGGAATAGGGCCGGATAAAACGCGGGTGCGGATCATTGCGGACCCGGACGCTACAACGAATACGCATGAGATCAATGCGATTGGTTTATTCGGTGAAATGACTACGATCATACGAAATCGTCCGTCACCCCGAAATCCCAAGTCGAGTTACATGGCTTCGCTCTCTGCGAGCGCTGAACTGGCGACCGCAGCTGCGTTGTTTGTCGCCAGAGAAAGTTAGACAGAAATCAGTCTCTCAAGAAGGGACATAGCATTGGAGAGAAATCAAATGTATGCAGTTCTAATGACCGGCGGAAAGCAGTACAAGGTGACAGAAAATTCCTTGCTGCGCGTGGAAAAACTGGAGCATCCTGTGGGCGATCAAATCGAATTTGATTCGGTTAAAATGGTTATCGGCGACGACGACAGCGTAGTTGCCAATCCCGAAGCCCTGCTGTCCGCCAGGGTAGTCGCACAAGTTGAAGGTCACGGACGCGAAAAAAAGATTCGCGTGTACAAGAAAAAGCGCAGGAAAGGCTATGAACGGATGAACGGTCATCGTCAGGCCTATACGCTTATTCGTGTACAAGAAATCAAAATGTAAACAGGAGATACAGACATGGCTCATAAGAAAGCAGGCGGTAGTTCACGGAACGGTCGCGACAGCAACGCGCAACGGTTGGGTGTAAAGCGTTACGGCGGCGAACAGGTGCGTGCCGGTAATATTATTGTGCGGCAACGCGGAACCAAACTGCATGCAGGTGTCAATTGCGGCGTTGGCAACGACCACACACTTTTTGCACTTAAAGACGGCGTAGTGCAATTCAGATTCTTCAAACGCGGACGGAAGTGTGTAGATATCGTTCCCGCAATAGCCGAATAGCCTCAGGCGCTTTAACAGTTTTTTTGAATGACACCCTCAATTGCTGAGGGTGTTTTTTTTGAATCCCACATTACGACAACAAGGAGATGTCCGGCTCGCAGAGAGATCAGCCGGACCAAAATGACATGTTTGTAGACAGAGTTCGTGTAAAAGTTACCAGCGGAAAAGGCGGAAAAGGCTGTTGCAGTTTTCGGCGTGAAGCCCATGTGCCGCTGGGAGGGCCCAACGGCGGCGACGGTGGTGATGGCGGCCATATTTTTTTCAGGGCTTCAGCACGCCTCACGACACTCCTTGATCTGCGTTACCATTCCAACTGGGTGGGCAAACGAGGCGCACATGGGCTGGGCAAAGACCAGCATGGCAAGAACGGCCAGGACACTTATGTGGAACTGCCACTGGGAACCGTGATACACGATTTTGAAACAGGCGAGGTGCTTGTGGATTTGGTGGAGGAAGGACAGACATGGCGCGCTGCCCGGGGAGGACGTGGCGGACGCGGCAATGCGCGCTTTGCCTCTGCAAACAACCGCGCACCCCATTTCGCCGAGATGGGCGAACCTGGCGAAGAGCATGAATATCTGCTTGAACTCAAACTGATTGCTGATGTCGGGCTGGTGGGTCTGCCAAATGCGGGAAAATCAACCTTTTTGTCTGCCGTAAGTGCGGCTAAACCCAAAATAGCAGATTACCCCTTCACCACACTTACTCCAAACCTTGGGGTAGTCTCCCTTCCCGATCACCGAACACTTACCGTCGCGGATATCCCCGGAATCATCGAGGGCGCCGCAGAGGGAAAAGGACTTGGACACGATTTCCTGCGCCACATAGAACGAACACGGGCACTGCTGTTTCTAATTGATCTTGGCGATGAAAACCCGATGGAAACGGTACGAATCCTCAAGAATGAACTTAAAAAGCATAGTGAAACTCTGGCCGAGCGACCCTGTCATTACGCGTTTAATAAAATTGACCTTCCAGACAACCGGCAACGCTACCTGGATATGCAGAATGAACTTCCTGAAGACGCCAATTGCATATCCGCAGTAACAGGCGAAGGTACCCGGACCCTGCTGGAAACACTGTGGCGCACCGTGGAAGAAATGCGGCGCAAGGAGGCGGAAGAAGAAATGAGCATCATAACGCCACAACGTGAGTACACCTTCAAACCACCTTTTGAGATAGATATCACCGACGGGGGATTCCGGGTTATCGGCGAAAAACCGCTGCAGGCCGTAGCCATGACAGACTTTGATAGAGAAGAAGCCGTGATGTATCTACAGAAACGTCTAGAAAAAATGGGCGTCTTCAAAGCACTCAAACGAATGGGCGCACAAACGGGACAGCCGGTGTTTGTC
This sequence comes from uncultured Nitrospirales bacterium, assembly GCA_964493075.1. Taxonomy (GTDB): domain Bacteria; phylum Hydrogenedentota; class Hydrogenedentia; order Hydrogenedentales; family CAITNO01; genus SLFT01. The sequence continues at coordinate 7,395 of CAZBNU010000056.1, forward strand.
GGCAATTACGAGATGGAGTATCACGAGTAGCAACGGCCTTCATTGTATCAGGCAAGTATTGGTGCTATTATAGAAGCCGCAATACTGTCTAATGATCGCAAAAAGTAACGTAAACAACCGGGAGTACGCTGATGGCCACACGCAAAAAAGAACACTCCAAAACGAATGACCCGAGGCAAATTATTCTCTGGACAAGACGCTATGCGCAAAACCGCACCATCTCCTTCCTTGTTCAATGGGTGTTTATTGTCGTAATGGTCATAATCATAGGCATCGCTGCCACCTTGACACAGATGGCGCATAAAGACGACAGCCAGGCACTTTTCATGTTTGCAGTGGGACTGATGTTTGCCGCAATCATCTGCCTGTGTTGGTTCTCCCTGTCCCGCTGGAGCGGCGACCTGATTTTCTCCATCACAAACCGACTTTATGGACGCGAAGGTTATGTCTCCTATTCGGGAAACCACAAGCGAGAAAAACTACCGTTGTGGTTGACAGGACTTGGCGGGGGGCTTGTTGTCTATCATCTGATCGGTGCGCTGCTTATCAGTTTCAACTATATGCACATACAGTATCTGCAACCCTGGTCAGCCCTGTACATGACTCCCTACCTGATACTGATGGTGGTTTATCAGAAACTAGGATTCTGGGCCTGGTTGTGGCCGCTGCTATATGGCACACACGCACTGCTCATGTTATGGGGCATACCAATACGTTTTGAGCGTGAATATGAACTGCTCAATATTGCGGCGCCCGTATTTGGCTACGGGCTGATTGCAATTCTGGCAGGCCATATCTACAGCCGCTATGCTCTCTGGAAACTGAAGACACTAACACGAAATGCTATTCCAGACACTAATGGCGAGCAACCCGTTGAAGAACAAAATACGACCGAGGAAAATGGGCATGGATGATCTGGACCGCACCATTCATGAACCAGCGCGATTGCGCATTCTGACGGTTTTGTCCGGCGTGGATGAAGCAGACTTTAATTTTCTGCTCAACACCCTCAGTCTCACCAAAGGCAATCTTTCTTCGCACATTGACCGACTGGAAAAAGCGGGTTATGTGAATGTGGTAAAATCGTTTAACGGACGTATCCCCCACACGGATTTCAGCATCACGGATCAGGGCGCACAGGCGCTTGAAAAATACTGGGAAGAACTGGACGCCATACGCAATATGACAGACATCCGAGAGGAATAAGTTACTGTGCGATAAGCGCGCTGTCAGCTAGAATCAACGGATAATTCTGTAAAGGCATATCGCTCACTTTTATTTTTTCCCCCACACGCTTCACGTTGGGAAATGACGTCACCTCTCCTGAAAGAAAGTCTATCAGAACGGGATTTTCAAGCAAGATGGTCTCCGGCACTTTCAATTCCACAGTAACCGTTCCCTTCTCCCATGAATCCTGTAACGAGGCCGGATACCAGCAGGCATAAAGCAATTTTCCATTTCGCGAAAAGACGGCATGCTCAATTGCGTCTCCCCCATCCCTTAATGCGGCATGTACGGGAATACACACCAATACTTCATAAGTTTTCAACACAGTCGTATCTGTATCAAACAAGGCACATAAACGCTGATAGGCATAATATGCTGGCTTCGGCGTATACGCTTCGCCACGCAACAGCCCCTTGTAGTTAGTTTCGTTACGGTAACCCACCAGGTCCACCGTATGAAAATAACTGGTCAGCGCGAGTTCCTGTTTAAGATCAGAGAGGATGCGCCGAACAAGCCACATGGCCTGTCGAGTTTCGTCCCAATCAAGGTCTGAAAGAGCACCAACACTTCCCGCACCGCCTACCGATGGACACCCGTTTTCACCCTGCCATAACGGACATGTCATGCCATTCATGGCAAGCAACTTTCGAAGCCTGCTGATTTCATCGGCATACTTTGCTTCCGGACGCGCCCTGTAGGGATGAAAAGATAAAATATCGATATGATCCTTCAGGCCTGCACGAATACATCTGGAAAGATAATCAAGAGGCAACCCGGCCAAAGCACCGCCCACGATCAGCGCATCGGCGTCCGCCTTACGAATGACCGGCGATGTGCGCTCCACAAGTTTGACGTAGTCAGCTGCATCCGGATCGCGCGGCCGCCAGAAACCAGAATGGTTCGGTTCGTTCCATATCTCATAGTGCCTGACGCGCCCCTTAAAATTGCGAACCAACGCATCCACATACTTCAGCCACCCAAGCATGGCGCTCTCATCGTAAATCGGCACAAAACCAACTGCCGCTTCATCCATGGCGCCCACGGTGTACAGACGGTTGCCATAACCCACATTAAACCACGGTTGAATGCCTATGCCGAGTAATGCGTCCACCACGGCATCAAGCCAGGAAAAATCATAACGCCCCCGCTGGATTTCACAACGTCCCCATCCGGTCTGGCAGCGCGCCCATTTAACACCCAACGCAGCAAGGTAGGAATAAGTCTTTTCCGGATCAAAGCCCCGGCGATCAAGCACCTCAAACCCAACAGAAAGCGGTGAAGTCATGATATCCACTGACTTACGGACTGGTATACTGCCTGTATGAAGTACAGGTGTTTCTTCTGCAGCGAAGCCTCGCACTCCCAACACCGCTGCACCCGCAATGGAACCTGCCAGAAATGTTCGTCTGTCCATGACTTTTCCTTTACGCCTTCTCCACCGTTTCCGCTATCATCATACACCTTTCCTTGTTCAAACTAAAATTCCGCCGATTCATATCGCAGAACCAAAGCGTTGGCATCCTGGTTACCAGGCCAGCGATAAAGGCATTTCCGGGCATGATAAAGAGCCTGTCCACTATCGCCTACCGCATCCGAACAGACAGCTGCAAGCAGGTGGATGCGCCCGGTATCCAGGCCGTCCAGAGCATATTTCAACTGCACTCGTGCGGCATGAAACCTAGACTCATCCATCAGGGCAATGGCATAACTTTCATGGGCCTGCGGATTGGGCCACGGCCAATGAAGCGCCTCTATATAATATGGTTCAGGTATCCCTCCATGAATATGCACATACTCCGCCCGGCTCAACAGAACGCTTGGAATAAATTGCGTATATAGATATGCCAATGCTATTAGCATAGACCCAGCCACAGGCAAAAAACGGGATATGTTCCTAAACGATAGCGCTATTTCGGAACGCATCGGCATCCCGCCTGCGGCAAGCAACAACCCTGCAAGCAGATGCGGTGGACTATGGGAGATGGTATTGAAGCAGGCAAACACACCCAACGCAACCAGTGATGCGGTTTCATGACGATTACGGCGTAACGCCACCACCAGAAACCAGAGAATAAAAACAAAACCAATACCACCTGTTTCCGCAATGAACTCCAGCGGCTCTGAATGAGCATGCACCGTGTGCAGTTCATTGTGATAAAGCCGGTTGAACTTGTCCAACTCAAGCGCCTTCCCCTGGTAATAGGGGCTCCAATAGGCATAATTTCCCAAACCTATGCCAAACAGCGGGTGTTCAAGTATCATCTGTTTCACACCCACCCAGAACCATATCCGTGAATTGCCGCCCACATCCTCTTCAGAAAGGGTGATGACAGCACGTCCGTAAATGAACGGCATCCCTGCCGCCAGAAGCAGCAGCAGTACCGTCACGACAAGCATCATACGCGGCCAATGTCTCGTAATGGCTACTTTAAGACGGCCTGATATACCGCCTTGCACAAGGTTAAAGAGGATGCCCGCAGCCGCTGCAATCCAAGCGCTTCGTGTGCCTGAAACCAACAATGCCGCCAATAGGATGACAAAAGTGGCAAGATACAGCACAAACCGTAGTCGAGAACTTCGTCCAATACGGATAATCATCGGCAAAAGAAGAACAAGGCTCATGGCGGCATAGCCTCCGAGCAGGTTCTGATTTCCAAATACGGAATAGGCCCGCTGGTTGTAGCCGGGAAAGGGCGGCAACAGGAAATCAATCAGAGCAAAATACTGCAGTAACGCCAAGAGTCCCACAACCGTCCCGGACAATACCAGTGAACGGCGCAACCAGGTACGCCCAGCAGCAGAACCAAACACTTCTGAAGCCAGTGACGCGGCAAGGAGAACCAATGCCAGATAGACAACTTTTTCGACGTGAAAGGACAACACACGAGCCGTAAGAAAGCCTGACATCATCCATACAGCCAACCCAATCCACAAAGGTAGCAACCGGCCAAATCCCTTCCCCGAAACGTTGCCGCAAAACAATTGCAGCACCGTGGCAGCACAAAGCCCTGCGGCAAGAACAACACCTTTTGCGTCCAGAAAAGAGACAAGATTAAACGACCAGGCCACGGCAACCGCAATCAGGATTGTTACCCACAGGTACAGCGGCAAACGCGATATTTTTATAAATTGAAACATGGAGTACCATCAGACCTTATAAACACAAAATACCTGCATTCCCAGATACCATAAAGTGTACCACAGTAATACCTGCGTCGTCCTTTCTTCTTTCATTCCGGTTGCCCCCTTGGAGTATACTAATAAATAATTTATGCTTTCGTAGGCGTACCTTCCCAGGTGCGCCAAAGTGGACATGATAGCCGTCTACAAATGAAAGATGGCGCACCTGGGAAGGTACGCCTACGAAAGCGACGTCTTGTTTTTTATAACAGTAGATCGGAAATACATCTCGATTACAGGAATGTTACGTATGAAAAAAGCATTGTTGGTTTGGGGCGGCTGGGATGGCCATGAACCGCGTCAGTGTGTCGCATGTTTTGAACCGTTCCTTGACGAAAAACAATTTGATGTAACCCTGAGCGACAGTCTTGACGTGTTTGCGGACATGGAAAACATGCGCGCCTACGACCTGATCGTGCCCTGCTGGACCATGGGCGAACTTACCGACGAACAGAAGGCAGGTCTCCTTGGCGCAGTGCGCAGTGGAAGCGGCATTGCTGGCTGGCACGGCGGCATGGGTGATGCCTTTCGCGCCAACACGGAATACCAGTTCATGACAGGCGGCCAGTTTGTGGAACACCCCGGCGGCATTATGGAATATACGGTCAACATCACCCGCCCCGATGACCCGATCATGGACGGCCTGCAGGATTTCACAATTACCTCCGAATGTTATTACATGCACGTAGACCCTTCCAACGAGGTGTTGGCAACCACGACCTTTACCGGCGACCATTGCACCTGGATAGACGGATGTGTCATGCCTGTAGTCTGGAAACGCTCCTATGGAGAAGGGCGCGTATTCTACTCCGCACTGGGACATGTCGCCACCGATTTTGATGTGTATGAGTGCTTTGAGATCATGAAGCGCGGCATGCTGTGGGCTTGCAGGTAAACAGAAAAACGAAACCAATTTGGTCAGGAGTAAGTAATTCATGAAACCCCTTAATGTTGGTGTTATTGGTTGCGGCAATATCTCTGATATCTATTTCCAGGCTGGGAAACGGTTCGAGGCCATCAATATCATTGCGTGCGCCGACCTGAACCATGAATTGGCGGAGCAGAAAGCCGCCGACTACGAAATCCCAAAAGTTTCATCCACCGACAAACTGTTGGCGAATCCGGACATCGCTATCATTCTGAACATTACTCAGCCGAAAGCCCACACCGAAATTGCTATGCGCGCTGTGGCTGCGGGCAAACACGTATACAACGAAAAACCTTTAACCCTTACCCGCGCCGAAGCCAAGAAACTTCTTGATGCCGCCCGGAATAAGGGCGTGCGTATTGGGTGTGCGCCGGACACGGTGCTTGGCGCTGGCATTCAGACTTCACGAAAACTTATTGATGATGGCTGGATCGGAGAACCGGTTTCTGCAACAGCATTTATGATGTGTCACGGCCACGAAAGCTGGCATCCGAATCCTGAATTTTATTATGAAGTGGGAGGCGGCCCTATGCTGGACATGGGCCCCTATTATCTGACAGCGCTGGTAACGCTTATGGGATCGATCACCCATGTAAGCGCCGCCACACGCACCACGTTCAACAAACGCCTCATTACCAGTCAACCGAAAAAAGGCAAGTCCGTCAAAGTGGAAACCCCCACTCATCTGGCGGGTCTGGTTGAGTTTAAAAACAAGGCCATCTGTACCATGATTACCAGCTTCGATGTATGGCGCGCAAGCCTTCCCTGCATTGAAATCCACGGTACAGAAGGCTCGTTGAGCGTACCCGATCCGAACGGCTTCGGCGGCGAGGTCAAACTCTTCCGACCGGGCTATGAAGACTGGAAATCCGTCCCCCACTCTCATGGATACGCAGACCAGTCACGTGGCTTGGGTCTGGCGGACATGGCGGCCGCCATAAACGGCAACCGGGAACACCGCGCCAATGGCCAATTGGCGTATCACATTCTGGACGCCATGCACGCATTTCTGGATGCTGGCAAAACAAACAGACGCATCAAACTGCAAAGCACCTGCAAACAACCGGAACCCATGCCAATGTTGCTGGCTGACGGCGAAACGGAAAAGAGATTCTAAAGATGCAGTTATTGAAAAATTTATATCAGGTTGGCGGGGATTTGAATGGCATCACCTGGGCTGGGGTGGATGTCGGCTTTGATGATGGTAACAGTTATATTCTGGATACCGGCCAGGGGCTTATTATGTTTGACTGCGGCTGCGGCGATACCTTGCAACAGATATTCAGCAATATGGCCTACTGGGGTCTTAAGCCTGAGGATATCCGGTATTGTTTTCTCACCCATTCCCATCTTGATCACGCAGGCGGGGCGCACTTTCTGAAGGAAATAAAGGTACAGTTGATCGCCCATCGAATCGCGGCGGAAGCCATTGCCGCCGGCGACGAGCGGTGTTGCGGCTACCTATACCACAAGACATTCACCCCCTGCGAAGTAGATACACCCGTTGAAGATGGCGATGTCGTCGAAGCGTGCGGCATCACCGTGGAAGCCATGCATTTGCCCGGACACACCCTGGGCTGCACAGCCTGGTGGTTCACTCATGAAGAGAAACGAATCGTTGTAAGCGGCGACGTTATCGGTACCCTCCTGCGCGGCGATTTCGGATGGGACGGTTCCATTGACTTTGACAAACAGGCGTATATGGAATCGCTGAAACGGTTTGCGCACACCGATCCCGATATCATGCTTTCCGGCCACGGCATGAGCCATTTTTACAAACCGCGACGCCGCATTGAACAAGTGTTGAACGAAGCGCTGATTCAATGGCGTTAAATAGAATCGCTCTTTTTCTTTTCCCGCAAAGCACGCAGTTGTCCACAGGCGGCATTAATATCGCTACCCCGTTCTTTTCGGATCATCGCCTTCACACCAGCAGCATTCAACGCGGCAACAAAGGCTGCAACCCGTTTGGAAGAGGAGGGAGCAAAGGGCAATTCCTCAACAATATTCCAGGGGATGATGTTCACTACCGCATCAAGTCCCTTCAAAAATGCCGCGAGATCATTCGCTTGACCAGGGTCGTCGTTGACCTCATGCAGCATGATGTATTCAATGGTGATCTGACGACCGCGCATCTTCTGGTACGCACGCAGTGCATCGTGCAGTTTTGCAAGGGGATATTTTTTATTCAGGGGAATCAAGTGATCCCGCAAGGCATCCGTTGCAGCATGAAGGGAGATGCTCAGACGCACCTGCCACGGTTCTTCCGCAAACATTAGAATACCCTTTACATCGCCCACCGTAGAAACCGCGATTTTGCGTGCGCCAATATGAAGCCCAAGCGGGTGCATCAAAAGGTGTATGCTTTTAATGAGGGCATCGTAATTCTGAAAAGGCTCGCCCATGCCCATGAATACCACATTTGGCGAAACATCGCGGGGCAATGCCGCTTCGCGACACAACCACAAGGCCTGCTCCACAATTTCAGCAGGCGACAGATTGCGACGGAAGCCCGCCTGTCCCGTTGCACAAAATTTGCAGCCCAACGCGCATCCGGCCTGGGTTGAAAGACAGAAGGTCACATGGTCGCCGTGCCGCAGGAGCACTGACTCAATGGTCTCCCCGTCGTGCAGTTCGAACAACATCTTTACAGTCCCGGCCTGCTCCGAATACTGGCGGTCGGCCACCGTGAGCGCGGCTACCGCAATTTTCTCAGCAATGGAAGCCCGCAACGCTTCAGGCAGATCGGTCATTTTTTCCAGTTCCATGACCTGCTTTTTCTGAAGCCACTGAAAGAGTTGTTTGCCGCGCATGAGGGGCAGTTCGAGTTTTTCGGCAATGGCTTCTGGCATCAGGCCCGTCAAGACATCCCTGGAATCACAATAAGAGCGTGACATCGTTGTTTCCTGACTTATGCTGTCAATCCGGTTAAATCCGCTTCTATACGCCTGTTTTCCTGCATCAATGCTTCCCAGGTCATGGTGCCATTTTTAGCGGCGGCCTCGCGCCCCAGGATAACAGCAAGATTAGCATTGATGGACGGTTCAAGGGTGGCATTGTCGTATACGCCGCCGACAATATCCCTGTGGAATGCGGCGATATTACGCAACGCCCCCTGAGGATAAAGGTCTACCACCTGCCCACCCTCATAAGGTTCTTTTCCTCCGTGTAATTTCACATGCCCCGCATAGCCAGTCTCCAGATAACCTGTCTGCCCGAAAGCGGTACAATCACATACAAAGCCGTGTTCGTTCTTCAGATGCTCACCACGGTGATTGAGAATCAGCCCATCCTTAAACTGGTAGGTAAGGGAATACACATCGTTGGCGTCGCCATGTGGGTCTTGCCGCACCACCCGTGCCGAACCCATAGCGCTTTCCGGCGTGTCCTGTGCCATCCACAGGGCAACATCCACCGCGTGAATTCCGGCGTTGACCAGATAGCCGCCCCCCAGGGCAATATCGTTCACCCAGGTCAAGTGCTGCAGGCGGTCCTCAACCGTATCGCCAAGGGGTGGATCCGGAAACGCCTCATCCGTGTAAATGCTGCTGAGTAACCCCACTTTTCCAATGTCGCCGCGATGCAGGCGCCTGATGCCCTCGATATAAAATGGGTCGGTTCGCGTCTGAAAATCCACCAGAAAAACCTTCCCAATATCCCGAGCCTTTTCCCCTGCCGCCAGTACAGTCTTCGTGCCGGGAACATCACAGGCCACAGGCTTCGCCATATACACATGGCATCCTTTTTCCACCGAGGCCTTGGCGTGTTCAGGAAAGCAATAGGGCGGCGTTTCAAGAAACATGGCGTCCACACCTGCATCAAGCAGCCGCTGATACCCCAGAAGTCCGCTGAAGCAACGGTCCTGGGACACCGACAACCACTGCCCAACGTTCTTTGAAACCTTCGGAAAATAATCCGCCACACCGGTGATCTGATACCCCCCGTGATTCTGCACCATCTGCGCAATCATGCGTCCACGCCCCCCAAGCCCGACAACCCCCGCCGTAACCTTACTGTTGGCTTCAGACCCCAACGCTGTCCGCGTTGCCATGATTGAAAAGGCAGTCGCAGCGCCCAAAAATCCACGCCGTGAAACGCCCTGTTTTTCTGCATTCACTGTCATAACGGTCTTCCTTTCATCAAAACCCAGCACGCAGTCCCAATTATCAATTATCAATTGTCAATTGTCAATTCCTCAACCGCCGGTCCTTCACCGGCAAAAATATCCACACGCAGAAATCCCCGGTAAGCAAGCGCATCCGCCTTGCCGGACACATCAAATGTACTATCCTCCACCGGCGCATTCACATCCACCTTGCGCATGGTAAAACGCATCCAGGCATCCTCGCCCGGAAACGAAGTTTCTATCTGTGTGGGATACCTTATGCCCTCCTGCTCATGATAGTCAGCCTTGAGGGTGTGTGCAATCACATTGCCTTCACGATCAAGCAACTGGCTTTCCAGAATCACCCAGGGCATGCCCTGAACCAGCAAGGTGCGCTTCAACCGCAGTTTCGGGTCCCGTGTCCAGATTTCCAGGGTGGCCGTTTGTGATGCTTCGTCATAGACGCTGATACGAATCAGGTTATCCTGCAACTCCGCCCAGGGCTCCGGTGTAAACATTTCACGCACAATATCCGCAGAAGTCAGGGTGTTGAACGCCTCCGCTCCGAGTCGAAGACAATATTCGCGGCGCGTTGGAAATTCCAGAAGGAAAGAATCGTTGGTATACGTTAACTCGATAATGCGCGTACCATATCGGCGGCCAATCACGTATAGGTTATGGGGATAACGAAAATGCAACACGCTTTCCCGCGAAATCTGTGTGGCCTCCACCTCGGGAATCTTGATGACAGCAGTGCCTGTAGCGCGAAAGGAGGTCATCGCCTTTTCATTTTCCTCGATCCCGTTAATTATTTCAGCAACCTCTGGCGTGCCAGGCGGCAGAGGCAAGGGTTGCAGCCTGTCGCCCAGATGCACACACCCCGTGCAACAGACGGCAACAGCAAGCAGCCCTAAAGTAAAAACATTCTTATTTTGTGACAGGCGCATCATGATCACTTTACTTTCGTATCCATCCGGGCGCTGCCCGCAAGGCAGTGTTTTATGTTTTCGAAAACCAAATCACTTTACCATAACACGACAAAGCATACATAATAAGATAAAGACGTTTATTGCACTATCGCACATGGAATATTCTCACCACTGCCCTTCTCCGCTATTTACAGGTGTTTTTGATATACCTATTTTATGATGTATACTTCTGGGGTTTTCGGGCTAAACATTCTCGGAAATACCTGCATGGCGTTACAGCGTCGAGAATAATGGTCTTTCACTAATCGGAATCAAGAAGTCCTCTTGAGGCAGGAACACTATGAGCCGTTCAACGCTATTTCTTGCAACCATCACCCTGATATGTGGGGCTGCACTGGGATGGACCGGTGCTCTCATCTTAGGTCAATTTTGGGCTGCACCGCAAGCGGAAGAAAGTCACACCGTCGCAACGTCCCCCACATCACCTTCCGACACAAATCAATCAACCAAGTTGACTCCTGATTCCAGTACTGGCGATATGGTTCCCACGTTGCCTGTTGCATCCCCCGAACGGCCTGTATCGCAGATCGCGGTAAGTGTAAACGGCGCAGTAAGACGTCCCGGGGTCTATACCTTTAACGAGGGAGAACGCGTGAAACACGGCATCAGAGCCGCGGGCGGCACTACAGAGGAGGCTGACCTGAGCGACATTAACATTGCAGCCCGGCTGACAGACAACACTTCCCTGTATATCCCTTTCCAAATGTTTCGTCATCAGGAGGGACAATCCCTGATGGCACGACGCACCCAAACCGCCACAGAAAGCAATCCGGCAAGATATACCCGTAGCGGCTGGGCACAGACTATACAGCCCGCCACAATTGCCCAGCAGGATACTACGCAGGATAGTACGAAGCAGCAGGCAATTCCCCCTGCTGCGACCACTTCCTCCGGGCTGATTAACCTGAATACTGCTACCTTGGAGGAATTACAAAAACTACCCGGAATTGGCCCAAAAACTGCAGAAAAGATAGATGCCTACCGTAAGGGGCAACCATTCCAGACCATTGAGCAACTTGAGGCTGTCAGCGGCATCGGCCCAAAGACCATGGAATCGGTACGCAACCTGATCACTGTGAATTAAGCCCATCTATGGATTATTTTAACGCGCCAACAGGTTTATTATACTGTGAAAGATAAACAAATCTATACCAGGCACCTAGAAACAAGCGGAGCCTATTTAGGCGTTCTGATTGTGGCCCTGTTTATGCTTTTCCGGCAGCCTTTACAGGAAAGCATACTCACTGAATCCGATACAGCGGTTGCAGCGTCACATTCTGATACTTCGGATGCGCCCCAGGCGCCTCAGACATCATTCACCAAGTCAAAACATGTACTTAGGGATGATGCTCACCTTCGTGCCAACAAAAACAAAGTCTCGGCGGAAAAAAAACTCAAACAACACCCCTGCATGAACATGCCTATTGCAGAGTTACTGGACTTGCTGGTGGCGGATGATGATATCGCTGCCTTGTGGGGTACTGCCGCCCTGTCATTGCGGCAAGAAGAAGCAGCACCATTCATAGAAGACATGCTGCTCCACGGAAGCCCGTGGGAACAGTACAGTCTCGCCAGAAGATTGAAGGATGCCCGCCCCGAACATTACCGGGAAGCGCTCATGACGCTGGTTCTCTCCGAAGAAACCCATCCCCAAGCCAGGGTTGGCGCATGTTATGCACTGTCCAATGTGCCTCTGGACGCCACTTCCGCAAAAGAAATTCTGGTCTCTGCCAGAAATGCAGCATCTTCCATTCACCGCCAGACCGCCTTGATTGCGCTTTCACAGGCAGACCTGTCATATCAGGAAAACGCACTAAAACAATTTGTGAAACAGGATGATCCGCTGACCAGTCTCTATGCGGCGCGCCTTCTTCTCGAGCGTGGGAAAGCAATTGATCGCACCCACGTCCTTTCACTTGCATCACACCCCGACCACATCGTTCGTCAGGAAGCCTATGGGGTATTGGGCTGCTACGACGCCCCTGCAATTACCGGATTTCTTCAGAAAGTAGTCGTGACCGAAACAAACCTGTCAGCGGCCCGTGCAGCCCGCATGGCATTGCGCCTGCAAAAACTCGCCGAAGATGTACCGCAGGAAGAGGCGGCTCTTGCACTGCTGGACACTGATGACGACCTGGAATGCTGGCAGGGAATTCAGTGTGCCCTACGGCGTGAGAGGGATGTGGGACACAAAGCACTAGCGTTGTTGGCACAATCTGATTCCCCCCTCGCTGAAATGGCACTGGCACAATTGTATGCAGGCGTATTACAAGGCTCACAGGATATACCAGAACCTTCCTATCCCGGAAACAAACACTTTACCTCAATCCACGAAAGCATGGCATCTTACAATGTGGTGCTACACAATACCCAGCCATCCCTCCCCAAAATCAATGAGACTGCTGCCGCCACTTTCGCACAGGCCACCATTCTTGAGGATATTGGTGTCCAACCGGTGAACCACGCTTATAACCCGCTTACAAAGCGCGGATTTCTGCGGCAACAGGGATTTGGCGGTTCCGCATATCTTTATGTGGACAGCCTCCTTGCAGACCTTCATACCCTATGCGGGCAGACAAAGCTCTCTGATTCTGACCTCTATGATGCATGGACATTGACCGGGCGCATTTTCCATGTATTGCAGGACATGGCCAGTCCGCTCCATGTATTCAGTGTGTGGCATGTATTGAACGGTTGCCATTTTGAACTCTACTGGTATCCCCGCACAGACGAGGCGTTGCAATTGGTAAATGCCTGGGATGTGGAACCCACCACCCTCCCCCAGATTCCCGTAGCCGCGCTACAGGCACTGGATAGCCAGACGCGCACTGCGCTGGAAAAGCAAATCGCCTCACTTCCAAACACGCTTGCCGCCTACCAGGATGCCCTGGCGTGGTCTGCCTATTACCGTGCCTCTTTCTGGGGCGAAATCCGGTACTTGGAAGAGGCCGCCACCACACAAACAACAGAAAGCCAATTCGACGACCAGGAAACAGGGGCGCTCCCCAATACACTGGCGCTGATGTTTGAAGACAACATCCGATATCATCCTTCATGGTGGAATGATTACTTTGAGATCACCGACCGCATGGGCAACAGCTTCGTCTGGAACCGCCTGTTTGCGCTGGACGACTGGCGGCCCTGTCCCAATCCACGCAAGCAACGCCTCACTGAAGGCCACACATCAACCCCTGTTATTCTGGACAACGGCGATAGGTCTCTCCGCATCACAGGCCGTTTCTATTTCACACACAAAGGTAGTAAAACTCCTTACTGCCATCCATACGCCTATCCCGACGGAACCCCAATGACAGAACATCTTGTGCAATATTATGGCGCAAGCCTTTTTCCGGTTATGGTCGCCTATGGCGGTGGCTGGCTTGCGG
>CAZBNU010000057.1:0-21019 GCA_964493075.1 uncultured Nitrospirales bacterium
GTTCCCATTCGCCTTCCACGGGTTCCCCTTCGCCTTCCACGGGTTCGCCTTCACCTTCTACGGGTTCACCTTCGCCTTCAACAGGTTCGCCCTCGCCTTCCACGGGTTCCCCTTCGCCTTCCACAGGTTCGCCTTCACCTTCCACAGGTTCGCCCTCGCCTTCCACGGGTTCCCCTTCACCTTCGACAGGTTCACCCTCGCCTTCAACGGGTTCTTCTCCCCTGCCGACAAGCACAGAAATGGGATCAACGAGAAGTGTAGCCCCACTGGCATTTAATCCGGGATTACCAGACGAAGAGGTTCCTGCGAGTAAGACCTGCGCACCTGCTCCATTGGTATCCACAGATGTAAAGGAGCGATCAGCGCCACTGAGATACAGCGAGACATTCCCTCCGTTGACATTCTCGGCAGCAACCATCCCCGACAAGATCACGAACAACAAAAAAACATAAACCGGCTTCATGATACAATCCCTTCCAACCCACTAGAACATCCACAAGTTTTTTTTAATTTCAACAGTAACCCATGTCATCACAACACAGAGCATAAAGGGACTATACCATACTGTTTTTATCATTTCAAGAACATACCGACAGCGGCAAGGATGCCGCGTCTACTTTGGCGAACACCATTTTGCTTGTGCCATAGCGCAGTTTTTTAGTCTAACATTAAGGCCGTCAGTCTTTTGCCAGTTTCACCATGTCGCCTTCTGCACAGGGGATTGCGACCCTGAACCCGACGTTGAATGCACCCTGCCAGGGTTGGTAGGGCAGCCGGAACGATGCTGTGGCGCGCATGGGGCGATCGTTCCAGGAACCGCCCCTAACGACCTTCTTGCCGGTGTTGTCGCGGGCGTTGCGTCCATCATCTGCTGTGTATGGATATGGACAATAAGCACTTAAAGTCCATTCGCTGACGTTTCCGTGCATATCCTGCAATCCCCAAGGATTGGGTTTGTACTGACCAACTGCCGTGACTATCCGCTGTCCGTCGTCGAATCGGGCATCCTGGGGCAGGAAATTCTGGTAGGGATTCGGGTTGGGTATGGGCTGCGGATTTACGCCTTGCACCGCCAGCAGTTTCATGGACACATCCGCCAGATTGGCAAATGTGCCGAAATCGGTGTCCAGATTGCCATAATACATCACATCATTACTGCCTGCGCGACATGCCCATTCCCATTCCGCTTCGGTGGGCAGGGTTGCCTGTATCCCAAGGGCCTGGGTCATCCAGTCACAATACGCCAGAGCGTCATGCCAGGTAATCTTGATCACGGGCTGTTCCGGTTCATTTGCCGGATATCCGGGCGTGGTGTGGTCCTTGCTGCGCTGATCAATGTAGCGGCTGTCGTGGGTCGGATCAAAACGATTGTATTGTTGGTTGGTCACTTCTGTCTTGCTCAACCAGAACGGCTTTTCAATGCGCACTGCGGTCATGGGCAGTTCATCGGCATGAGCGGTGCCGCCCATCACAAACTCCCCTGCCGGAATCAACACGAAGTCCATGCTGACGCCATCGCCCAGGTCAACCGTCCGCTGTATTTCACTTCCTGCAGCCGTCTGCAGCGCCTGCGCTGCGTCCACGGAAAGCGGCCAGTTATTCACTTCGGGAACCGTTTTATCCAACTCAGGACGGGTCGGCTTGATGAATTCGCGAGGATAATCCGCCATCACCAGTTCATCTTCTGTAGGATCGTGGGGCAGACAGGCATACTGGGCGTTCATTTCAGCACGGCGCACCTCGAAATCACTGGCAATATCACGGTGATCCATCCACCGGCCATGATCGGGCACATTCAGATCAATCCAGGTAACCAGTCGGTCCCATGCTTCCTCGTCCAGTTGCACCCCTTTGTGCCCCTTCTGCAACATCTGAATAAGTTCGCTGGTATCAGCATGCCATTCCAGCGGGATCGGCAGATGATAATCGCTTTCTGGTCCGGGACGCCGCACATAGGGATGCAACGCCAGATAAGATTTGTTGAAGTTTGACCAACCCTTTTCTTCGTGATAGGAGAAATCAGGACGTCCGTCCAGTTCCGCCTTTTCTGGGTTATGACATCCCACGCAGTGCCGGTCAAGCACGGGCTGTATTTCGTGAATGAAACTGAAGCCACGCGCCTTGCCATGCCACGGCAGAATCTCGTCAGGACTTCTACGCGCCGCCAGCGTATTTTGCGGGGGCGGAGACATATTCTGCGATTCATGGCAGCCCACGCAGGACAACACCTCGCCGGGCATCGCCGTGAACCAGGAACGCATCAGCTGCACCGCTTTCTTCTCTTCGTCGAGAGGCTGCACGGCTATCGGGGTATTGGCGGGCACTTTGAAATAGGCGGAACCGTCTTCAAGCACCGGCACCGTCCCAAGAATCCGGTGGACATCCCAAGGACCTTCCATACCAATATGCTCATGACCGCCCATTTTGGGATAGCCGTAGTGGAACGAGTAGAGGCGGAGATTCTTCACGGTGCCCCGAGGTACATCCTTCAGGCCGGGACCCGCATAGATGTCGCTGAGATATACGGTGGCATAGTCCTTTTCCAAGTCAACACGATCGGGAATTACAGGTGGACGCACGCGCTTGCGCAATGGTACTGGCTCAAATAAAGCGTAACCCGCCTGCTCACGCAAGAGCAGCATGTTGTCAAACACATCCACCAGATAGAGTCCCCAGGGGGATGCCGGGTCAGGCTTACAGGAGACCAGGAAGTAATGCTCACTCAGAGGATAGGGATGCAGGAACTTCGGCCAGGAATTGTCTACAAGTTGATCAACAATAATCGGTTCTACAGGCTCACCGTGCCCCGGTATACGCTGTACCGTGCCATCGGCCTCTTTGCGTCCTTTTGCAGGCTCTAATAGCACCAGTTCGCCCATGCGCGGCACGCCATGATGCCCGCCTACAATGGTAACCACCTTGGTGGGATGGTTTGGTATGGGTTGGGAATAAAACATGGAATTCGGCCAGAAGGAATTGCTCCCGTAATACTCCATCTGGTTCGTGCCATCGGGGTTCATGCTGAACAGGATGCGCGTAAAATAATGGGGCGTATCGGAGTATTCCCAACGGGTGAACAGTACACGGCCGTCATTCATGACCGTGGGACACCAATCATGGTCCTGGTCAAAGCAAAGACGCCGAACATTGGAACCATCATTATCCATGCGGAACAGGTTGGCGACCGTATCGCCGCCGCCCACGCAGGGAATCCCCTGGAAAATGCGAGTGGAATCGAAGATGATATGATCATCAGGCAGATAGCAAGCGTCGTAGTTATCCACATCCGGTTCAACGCCGGGGGTCACCTGTCGCAATCCGGAACCGTCTACACCCACCTCCCATATCTGCCAGCGGTCGCGTTCGCCTGGCATGGAAAACAGCATCTTATCTGCGTCGTAGTGCAAATCAACGTCACCGACGAACCTTTCCTTGTCGGGACGATACAAAGTCTTCATTTCACCAGACGAATTCTTCATGTCCAAAAGGGCAATTTCGTTGTCATAGCCACGGCGCGGCAGTGAACAATTGCCCTGCCAGTTCTGGGGTAGCCCCAGTTGCCCTTCCCCACGCACCACCAGCAACAATTGGTCAAAGTCAATGAGGGGGTTGTCCATCAGTACCTGCTTACGAAACGCCTGGATACGATCTATCTCCGCCATCGCTGCAACAGGTTCTTCGGCAATCTTCGCGATAACATCCGGTAATGTCTTTGCAATTGCGTCCACCTGTTCAAGATACGATGCCCCGCTCGGATAGGCACTGCCATAGGTTTCCATAAGATGTGTAATGGACATACGCAACTGAGAGGCGTCAAAATCCTTAACAGAGCGAATCCCATCACGTGTGAGGACACATTGCCTGTAAAGGCCTAGCCAGCGGGGATCATCCTGCTTTACCTGTTCTGCTTGAAGCGTGTTGTAGATGTCACTCGATGCCGCACTGTAAGCCTCAATATCCTTCAATATCTTTTCTATCATGCCTTGAATCTGGTGTAATCCATCCGGTTCGCTGATCATGGCCTGCGCATTTCCACCTGGATAGTCGCGCAGCACGTCTGCCGTCTCTTCGGGGAATGCGGATGCCAACTGCTGCCAGAGAGGCTCCACAGGGTTTTCACCCAGGCCAAAGTAAAAACCATGTCCCCCGGAGATGTTGTACACCTTCATGAGCAGCGTGTTTTCACCCGCTTTCAGGTGCAGGTCCACCATGTCCTGATTGGGCGCTGCCACACGCGGGACATTCCGTGACAACACCGATTCCCCGTTCAACCACAGTGCTACCCCATCATCGCTACCCACACCCACGGTAATCGTTGTCGCTTCCGATGCAGTGATCTTTCTGTACAGATACGTGGCGGCAGCATCCTGCCCCGGCAAAGGATGCACCATCCCGTCAATCCAGTTACTACGTTTGCGCCACTGCCGCTTGCCATCGTTATTCCTGCTGAAAAGATCTACACCTTCTTCGGGAAACAATGCCTTGTCGAAGGAACCCGCTTTCAGAGGATCGGTGGCATACCAGTCACCAAGGGTGACAGCGTCCGAACCTTGCCGCTGATCAAGCCATTCCAGGTAGTTCTGGCGCGTTGCAAGCAGACTCTGTACCCAGTCGTCCTTCTGGACAAACAGGCTGCCCGTATCTGAAGCATCCACTGCGAATGCCGTAAACCAGGAACAAAACACAGCTACCATCAAAACAGGAATGAAAGATTTCATGAGAATGCCTTTAAGAAATGGACTTTATGGACGGTAATGGACAGTATGGACGAAAACTGTGTCCATACTGTCCACAAGAAACACTTTAGAATTTCACATCTGGATTGCTGAAGCGCAGGGCTGCGCCATCGTGATAGGTGGCGTATTCGGTTACGATAGCGCCTTCGGGGCCTGCAATCTGCCAGTGCCATTCCTCAGCGCCACCCAGCATGCCGACTTCGCCCGGCATCAGTTTCTGTTCCTTGCGTGCCTTGGCACATTCCTTGTGGGAGGGGGGAATTCGCTCTTCCACGCCCGGGGTGGCTTCACCTTCACCATAGATGTATACCCAACCATGTCGGGGCTGCCAGCCTTCCATCTTCGGGCCTGCATCGGAGGTCTGCACGTGTCTGTGCTCGGGTATCATCTGACCGGGCAACAGGTAAATTTCATGGCCGAAATAATTATCTTCTTTATTATTCAGCCAGAAGATGCCCGCCATGCCGACTTCGGTGAATTTGCCCATACCGAAATCAACGGCCCAGAATTCTTCGCCGCGCAACCGGGGCACGATGGGATAATTGAAGCGTTCCATCATGTCGTAATAGGCCTGCTTGGCTTTTTCCACGTCAAAACTGCCGTCTGCCTTGTAAAAATCTGCATTGTTAAGTTTGTTCACTGGTTCTGCTCCATGGGCTGCGTTAAACATGACCGAACCGGCCACACCCGCTGCCATCGTTGTTAAAGCCGTGCGTCTGCTAATATCCATAATACACTGCTCCTTTTAAGTTTATTTCTTTTTCAGATCATTATACAGTTCAAAAGCCTGTTCAGGCTTCGCATTGTTGTGTATCACTGCGCCAACGGCTTGGGCCATGGCGACCGGATCATCCGCCGCGAAGATGTTACGGCCCATGTCCACGCCCATAGCGCCCTGGTCTATGGCTTTGTACGCCATGGCCAGCGCCTCTGCCTCGGGCAGTTTCTTGCCGCCTGCGATTACCACAGGAACGGGTGTCCCCGCCACCACTTCTTCAAAGCCGGGCTCGCAGTAGTAGGTCTTCACGAAATTAACGCCTAGTTCCGCGATTACACGACAGGCTAAACCGAGATAACGCGAATCACGTACCATTTCTTTGCCCACGGCAGTAACGCCGAGTACTGGCATGCCATAGCGCGCACCTTCGTTAATCAGGTAGGACAGGTTCGCCAGCGTCTCTTTTTCGTAGTCAGCGCCAATACACGCCTGCGCGGTTACGGCAGCGGCATTAAGATTCACCGCCTCTTCAATCGTCACCCCGATCACCTCGTTGCTGAGGTCTTTGAGCAGGGTAGCGCCGGTGCTGCATCGCATGACTACGGGCTTTTCCACCGTAGGATCAATACAGGTGCGCAGCGCACCACGGGTACACATCAGGCAGTCCACATGGGGAATAAGGGGCGGCACGACCAAATCAAGCCGCTCCAGACCCGTCGTGGGTCCCATGATATACCCGTGATCAAAGGCAAGCATGACGGTGCGCCCGCTTTCCGGATTAAAAATCCGTGAAAGGCGGTTCTTCATACCCCAACTCAGGTGCGCAGAACCCTTCATGAAGAATCCCGGCGTTTCCATGGGCACATCCACGGCATAATCTTTTTTGTTTTCATTTGACGATTTGTCTGCATCAGGCATGGTTTTCTATTCCTTTCAAAAATCCCCGGAACAGGTATGCAACGGATGTCGCACCCGGATCCTGGTACCCTATACTTTGTTCCTTGATATTCTTCGCCCTGCCGAACTTCGCCTGCAGGGCTGCTGTTGATTCCGCACCGGATTGTGCCGCTTGTGCCGCACGCTCCAGCATTTCCGTTACCTCCGCCCCATCCTCCGCTGCAGCACGCAACGCCTCAACGGCAGGGGTCAGCGCGTCAATCATGGTCTTGTCGCCCGGCTGCGCCTTGGTCTGGCGCGTTACACCCTTGTACCCGGCTTCAAATACCGCCGCCAGATCAGCCGCGTCCAGCACTTCCTTGTCTGCCGCCGCTTCGGACATGGACATGAAGAGCGTACCGAATAGCGGACCAGTTGCGCCGCCGTCCACGCCAAGAATCGCCCAGCCAACATCGTATAACACGGCTTTGATCGTTGGTGTTGTACACGCCTTAACCGCCTCTTCCAGACGGTTCATAGCGCGCAACATGGTGGAACCATGATCGCCATCACCACCCACAGAGTCCAGTTTTGACAGGGCCTCGTGGTTATCCCTTATTTCCTGAACAGCGCCTTGCAGCATCTGCACCAGGTTCTCGTAGCCTATCGTTGCCGACATGAATAACTTCCTTTACTTAACTGTCAAGGCTGGTGAACAGGCAGGCGCTTTCAGCAGCGCCTTGAGTTCCGCGTCCACCCGGGCAATGCACATCTGGAAACCGCCCATTTCCTGAACGGTAAGATATTCGCCTACCAGGCTGTGTACCAACGTGATGCCTTTCGCTTCAAGCAGCAGCTTCACCTTGCGCAGCACCAGATACAGTTCCATGAGGGTGGTCGCGCCAACACCATTCAGCATCACGGCAACCTCTTCCCCACTTTGTACCTTCAAGTCCGCCAACAGCGCGTCAAGCATAATTTCAGCGGTCTCGTCGGCGGTCTTCAACGGTTGTGTGCCGCCGCCTGCTTCGCCGTGCTGACCCATGCCCACCACCATAACCTCGTCCGGTATATCGGCGATGACATCGCCCGTGCTGGGATGGGTGGCGCCACTGACGGCAACGGCGAGGGTGCGCATGTTATCTGCCATACGCTGAGCGATGGCAGTGCATTCCTCCAAAGATTTTCCGGCTTCCGCAGCAGCGCCGGCAACCTTGATGACCAACAGGCAGCCCACCAGACCGCGACGGTCTTCCGGATCACCAGAGATGTCTTCGCAGGTGAGTAGCTTGGCGATCTTGACGCCTTCCTTCTGCGCCATTTCCATGGCCATGTTGCCGGACATCACGTCACCGGCATGATTCAACACGATAAAAAGAACGCCTGCATCACGGGCTGCGGCCTTCAGCGCTTCCACCACGCGAGGCGGTCCAGGGGCGGCAAAAACTTCGCCCGGCACACTGATGTCCAGCATGCCTTCACCAACAAACCCGCTGAGCGCCGGTTCATGACCACTGCCGCCCAGGGTTACCAGCGCAACCTTGTCCTTGGATTTGGGCGTGGTGCGGACGACAAGATTCGAACCGGATAGGGCAACCTTATCGCTGTTGGCAATTACGAACCCTTCCAGCAGTTCCGCAACGAGATTATCCGGATCATTTACAAATTTTTTCATTGCCATAATGGCAGTCCCTTTCCTTTTTTTTACTTGATTTACTTACGTTTTTCCATGAGTTCGATAACGGCATCGCCATCCTGAACAAAAGCGCACCGCAGTTCATCGGTGGCATCGAAGGGTTCCAAAATCACGTTCTGACCTTCCAGGGCGGCATCCAGCGACGGCACAATAAACGCCGCGTGGGGGTTCTTGATGATGGCTTCGGGCATGGGGCTATCCGCGTCAAAACACAGAAATTCAATCCGGTAGGGATGCGCTTCCGGGTCGGACACATGCACTTTCGCGCCTTCAATGTAGTTGGCGCCGGGGGATGGGCTACTGCTTGGCACACCAAAATGATGAAACTCTGCCATGATAATTTCCTTCCTGTTTTGTCCATATTGCATTGGCGATAATGGACAGCTGTTCCTGAATCTTAATTACAAGGGAAACCGACCTTTTGTACTTGTATAATAGGGGTTGTGCTAATATAGAATCAATCTTTTCGTGCTATGCTGCATGCACATTTAGGGCTACTGCCTATTTGACTTCAAGTAATCGTTTACGGTTACAGTACAACGTTTTTTATGTAATCGGCCTGACCGCCCAAGAGGAGACTGCTTGTGAAACGTGTAAAGTTACTGGGGATTGGTTGCGGCCTTCTCCTTTCAATGCCCCTGCTTCTTGCGTTAACAGTCATCATTGTTTCTGCCCTGCTGGTAAACCCGAGAACGAACGCTCCGACAGACTACGGGGCAAGTCGCTTTCTGGAAACTCCAACCCCGTCTTTGTCCGAACCGATTACAATCAAAGTTATCACCTTTAACATCGCCGATGCCTACCTGTTTACCACCAATCGTCCGGAACGAGTGAAGGAAATTGGACGTATTCTCACAAAATTAGATCCTGATATTGTGGGAGTGCAGGAATCGTTCATTGCCAAAGACCGTAAACTTCTGCTGGAAACGCTTGCTGATTCACGGCTCAAGTACCATGTGGACTTTCCTGCTGCGACGGTGGGAAACGGTCTGTTGATACTGAGCGCATTCCCCATTGTGGAACACTATTTCTGGCGGTACCGCGCCAACAACCCGTGGTATAAAATTCATCAGGGCGACTGGTGGGCGGGCAAGGGAATTGGGCTGGCACGCCTGGAACTACCGGACGGCTGTATTCTGGATTTCTACAACACCCACGCCCAGGCAGGACGGGGCGATCCAAGCAATGCCAACGTGCGTTTTGAACAGATGGGAGAACTCGCAAGATTCATGAACGAGTCACGAAACCGTTCTGGCCCGGCGTTTATTGTGGGAGACTTCAATACGCGCATGGGCAAGCCGGACTTGGAGCGCGCTATAGAGGAAGCCGGACTTGAACTCACGATGACTATTGATTCCGGGATAGACCTGATTTTTACTGCAGCAGATGATCACCACGATTTTGAGGCAAAGGATACAGTCATCATCACAGGAGAAGTACAAGGCAGCAAGGGCAACATCTTTCTGGGGCGCGCCCCCACCCCGAGCGAGCTCTGGCGTATGCTGTTCGGTCCCGGTGAAAAAACTGGCATAAGCGACCATAACGGGTTTATGACCACCGTGAAGATTGGAATTCGAGGAATATGATGTATAATTGCCGTTTCTCAGGGACTGTTTTTTTCTGTTTCCCATCTGCAATTAAATATCTTATCCTTTGAATTTTATCGGGTGTTTATTTTTTCGCGCATATCCTTGCAGATTTGCTCCACCGCCTTATTTTCTGGGGATTTCTTCAATGCCTTTTCGTACTGCTCCAAGGCCGGTCCATATTCTTCCTTGACCTCGTAGGCACTGCCCAGATTAAAATAATCGTTCCATCGAATCAGCAGGGGGTTGTCACCGGACCGTAACCCAAGCGTGAGAAAAACAAAGACCACGACTGCAAGGGAAACCCGAATTATGGCTGGTTTGAATTGGCGTGTTCGCCACGCTTCCTGCACATTCTCCATCGCCCATGCAACCGCATAGCCCGCGAAAATAAAGAGTACGGCCAATGCCGGAAACCGCAGACGGGACATAACAAACACCAGAATGATGCTGCCCATATATAGCACAAAAAACGCCAACAAGATTGTGTGGGGTTCCTCCGGTCTGGGCAACGTGTTGCGTTTCAAACTCAGGAAAATACCGATAAGCCCCAAGGGGGCAATCAGTCCCCAGCGGAAGGGGGAATACAGGAAGGGAGAAAAGGGTTGCTTGACGTAGAAATTGATATTATGGGGTAATTCGCCGCTCTGCCAGAACAGTTTTGTTTTCAACAGCATGTTGCGTACCACAGCCATCGGTTCGTTTTTCACCAAATCCACAAGATAAGGGCTCCAGTTAATCTCATATTCATGCTTTCCCTCTTTTTCGCGTATTTCCAACAGTGATGGCGGTCTGAAATAAATACCACTGGCATCGGGGGCGTTGCCTATGTATAGATTAACGCCGCCACTGAAGGTTATCAGATGAAAACGTCCCCCCACGACGGTATTTGCTATGGTTGCCGGGGAAATCACCACTACCGCACTAATGATGACTAACAGTCCCGCTATCAGTTTTTGGCGCAAGATGCCGGGCACAATCCATCCGGCCCATACTGCGGCAATGGGGATAAACAACATGGCATTGGGTCGTCCCAGAGCGCATATCCCCAAGGCAATGCCGCAGAATATCCACCACAGTTTGGTTTTACGCTTTGCCGCCTCCACAAAAATACATAGGGCGCCCATATGAATAAAGAGCACCAGCGTTTCCACCAGTATTTCGCCTTCATACAGGAGAAACAAGGGGCAAAATGCCGCGCCTACACCAGCACACCAGCCCGCTTTCTTCCCGAAGATTCGCCGCGCTAGATAGAAAATCAATACAACCGTAAGCGCACCCAAAAAACGCTGGGACCACGCAGCCGCATCGAAACTGTGTCCAAACCGCAGATAAACCAGTCCCAAAAAATAGGGGTACAACGGGCCATGCAGAAACGGTATGCGATCCCAACCCAACCAGAAGGTCTGGGATATCTCCAACGCCCATCTATCATAAGTGTGATTGTCGCCGCCATTCATAAGAAAGCCGTACATAGGGTCGTTTCGGCTCATGATAATCTGATGAGCAATCCTTATCGCGAGGGCAATAGCAAATATGGTCCAGTAGGGCACGGCTTCCCGCGAAAAACAACGAACAACCAGATACCGGCACCTTTGCATTGCATTAACGCTTTGTCTTTGTTCCCTGACGGCAGTCATATATTCCTGTCCTTGGTTCACTTTGATCCAATATGCCATGTGTTGGCCATGATTTGTTGTTCGATTCCAATTCCGAACTATCGTGCGCATTGAAAACTAACGCAGGCTTTACCCACATAAAAGTAAGCACGGCGGCCTTCACTCCGGTTTTTTCGGGTAACTACACGACTAGGCAATATCGCGCTTGAATCTGTATGTAT
This sequence comes from uncultured Nitrospirales bacterium, assembly GCA_964493075.1. Lineage (GTDB taxonomy): Bacteria > Hydrogenedentota > Hydrogenedentia > Hydrogenedentales > CAITNO01 > SLFT01. The sequence continues at coordinate 11,453 of CAZBNU010000057.1, forward strand.
TCGTTGTTGCCGTCTTTATGAGATTAACCCGCCCGAAAAAGACCGGAATCCATAACGTAAAACGAAGACATTACTGTTACCTGCCCACCAGTGTATGCTCCCTGCCGGATAAATCTCAACATTAGCTATCGGTGAATCATCAGCCAAATTGAACGGCAGGTGCATACATGGTACTATACATCAACTTTCTATTATTTATCAGGAAAATAGAGATGCTTGATCCGGTATTACATAATCCTTGGATACGCGCACTGGGAGCGTTACTTGCACTATTACTGGTGGCAGGTGTTGTCTACCTGCTGCTCCCCATTCTCGTTTCCCTGATGCTTTCCTTTCTGGTGGCCTACATCCTGATGCCAGTGGTCCATTTTGCGGAACGGCTACGGATTCCGCGCATGGTTACCATTATGGTGCTGCTAGGCATAATTCTTATTGCGGCGCTCTCGTTGCCCTTATATCTCGCTGCCAATATCATCCAGGAAACTGACAGTTTCATTACCCATGCGCAGGAGGGATTCACTGAAGAGCGTCTGGATTCCCTTCTTGATATGCTGCCGCTCCGCGACCTTGTGATTTTTCTGGAGTGGGCGCCCCGGGGACAGGAAGATTTCAATGAATACGCCATCATCATCGAAAGAATTGGCCTGGCTATAGAAGAAAATGCACTGCAGCTGATACAGAGTTATAGTTTACAGGTTGCCGATATGGGCAAACAGGCGGGTCTCTCTGCAGCCCAATTTATAAAATCCGTGGGGGCATGGCTCATCCGCGCTATCTCAATTATGGTTAATCTCGGATTGTTTCTGTTCGTTTCTGCGTATTTGTTGCGCGACTACGATGCATTCATGCGAAATGTGCATGAAATCGTGCCGCCCCGATATCGAGTCCGCGTAGACGATTTCGCCAACAAGATTGATGCCCAGCTGCAGGCGTTGCTGCGCGGCCAGATCACGGTGTGCTTCTGCCTGGCAGTCATGTACGCCGTTGGACTAAGCCTTGCAGGTGCGCCCTTCGCCATTCCCATTGCCGTGTTCGGCGGCATCGTCTCACTGGTCCCCTATATTGGCCCCATGGTTACCATCACTCCTGCGGCGCTGTTCACCCTCCTTTATCACGGGTTCAGCGACAATCTTTTCTGGGTCTTTTTCGTCATCGGCACGATTCAATTAATTGAAGGATATATTCTTACGCCCCGTGTGGTCGGCGGTAAAATAGGCCTGAATCCCGTATGGGTGATCATCGCATTTATGGTGTTCAGCACCTACTTTGGCATCCTGGGCGCCCTGCTGGCAATGCCCCTTGCAGCAGTCCTGAAGGTAGTGATTCTGGAAGGTATGAATGCTTACCGCAAATCCGCTTTCTTCACAGATGACCCTTCTTCCTCCTCTGGCACATCATAGTCATCGTCGCTATTATCGCCGTCATTGCTCTCCTCCCCTTCATCTTCCAAACTTGCATAGGGCAATGTGCGCCCGGTAATCTTGCCATAAAGCGAATCACCTATCCCGAAGACCACGTAGGCCGCCGCCAGGGGAAACAGCACCAGCGAGGCGCTTTTCACCAGCGCGTAGTGAACAATAACAATCGCGAAGGCACAAATGGCAAGGGTAATAAACGCATGACGCGGTTTAAGCAGAAAAGATTTCAGTCTCCCCTTGGGATAACGCACCGAACTGACCATCAACAGCGCGAGTAAAACAGAGGTCGGTCCCAACGCCACATAAGCGAAAGGCCCCAGTGCATGCGCATCAAGCCGTTGTTCGAAATACATGAGAAAAAGTACGAATGCAGCAATAGTACCGCCAGCAGCCGGTGAAGGCAGTCCGATGAAGGAGTCCCGCATTTCGGCGTGAAACGTGTTGAATCGCGCCAGACGCAATGCGGCGCAGATAACGTATATGATGGCCATATAGGAGCCGGTCATACCTACAATAGACTCAGCACGCGGCGACAACACGGGCAGGTGTGCGCCTTCCGGAAGGTAGGCCATAAAGACAAGTATGGCGGGCGCTACCCCAAAAGATACAAGGTCACAAAGGCTGTCCAATTCCTTGCCAAAGTCCGAACAACTATTTGTCAGCCGCGCCACAAACCCATCCAGCATGTCGAATATGATTGCGAGGAGAATACATGTGGCCGCCCACTTGAACTCCAGTCCGATGCTGGCGAGTATGCTGGTAACCCCCATGTACAGGTTCATGGTGGTCATGACGCTTGCCAGCACATTGATGTTGCGGAAGCGCCGTTTTTTATCGCGTTTTCTTTTAATCTTGTAGAGTTGCATTAGAATTTCGCCAACTTGGTTATGCCTGCCTGTGTTTTCCGATTCAAGGCAACCGACGCCACAGTTCCGGGCGGCAAATAAACTTCGACACGGGAACCAAACTTTATCATGCCGAATTTCTCGCCCTGTGTCAAGATTGTGCCCGGTTTCACCGGGCAGACAATGCGCCTCGCGATGGCGCCGGATATCTGACGCACCGTCACCGGACCCCATTGCGTGGCCAGCCACAGGGCGTTCGATTCGTTGACTCGGCTGGCTTCCTCCTTCATGGCATTTTTGTAGAGGCCAGGCGCATACCGGATATCACGCACGGTGCAGTCACAGGGTGCACGATTCACATGAACATTGAGAACCGACATGAAAATGGAAATCCGCAGACATGGCCCCTCGTAATGAGGCGTCTCCGTGAGTTCCTCTATAGCCACCACAGTACCGTCCGCCGGCGCAATCACTTCGCCTGGCGCAATGGTAACCTTGCGTGCAAAATCACGAAAAAACAACAAGGTCCCACAGGCGAACAGAAACAGAGGAATCCCCGCCCAGGCATAGCCGAAAGGCCATAATACGACGGTAACCACTGCCGCCAGCACAAACCACGGCAGGTAATGCCGCCGACCTTCTTTCCATCCGCTGAAAGGTGTTTCCATGAGAGTCTTTCTATTTTTCAGGATACGCAGGACTTTTTTTATTGTATACCCGATATAGGTATCAAGTTCCATCCTGATTTACATTAACCCGCGTTCTTTCATACTTACGTGGCGACCGTCACCAATAATCACATGGTCCAGCAATCGCAACCCAAGCATATCGGCGGCGCTGACCAGTTTTCTGGTAATGGAAATATCGGCGCTGCTGGGTTCCGGGTCGCCGCTGGGATGGTTATGAGCGAGAATAATCGCGTGGGCGCCTTCGCGCAATGCCTGTCGGAACACATCCCGGGGTTGAATGCCCACCCAGTCCAAACCGCCTTTGCTGAGTTCTTCCACGCGCAACACATCGTTCTTGGTGGACAGGTGCAGGCAGATAAAGGACTCCGTCTCGTACAAGCGTATGTGGGACGCAATAATATCAACGGCATCCTCAACCTTGGTGATACGCGTTGCGTGCGGCCGCTTGTAGGCGGCCATGCGCTTGCCAAGTTCCAGGGCGGCTTTGATTTCGATGGCTTTTACCTTGCCCACGCCTTTCACCTGCTGCAATTCGTTGAGGGAGGCCTGGGAAAGGCGACGCAGCCCATTGAAATAGCGTAATACACTGTCGGCTAGTTCAACGGCGTTTTCCTCCCGTGAACCCGTGCGGAACAGGATGGCAAGCAGTTCACCATCGCGCAGCGCCTCGGCGCCCACCTGGTAGAGACGTTCGCGGGGACGTTCATTTTCGGGGGTTTCGCGCATGGCCACGCCATTTCGGGTATTGCCCGCCACAGCACACTCCTTATAATTCGTTGCGCGCAAACTCCACCGCATTGCGGAACACCTGCAATCCTGCGCCTTCCTCCGGCAATGACATACGCGTCCAATTCGGATGGTTCGCCCGTTCCAGATAGCCTTCCGGATGAGGCATAAGCCCGAAGATACGCCCGGACGGGTCGCATATCCCGGCGATATCGTCCACAGCGCCATTGGGATTGAAAGGAAATTCTCCGTTCGCAGGAGAACCATCAGGCCGGACATACCGCAGGGCAATCTGGCCGTTGTCGCGCAGACGTTGCAGCACCGCATCATCTCCGGGGATGAACTTGCCTTCACCGTGGCGAATGGGCAACTCCAACTGTTCAATGCCCTTCGTCCAGACACAACAGTTTCCAGCAGGTGCCTGCAGCCGTATCCACCGGTTTTCAAAGCGGCTGGTGTCATTCCACGCCAACGTCGCTTCCTGCACAAATTTTCCGTCGAACAAGGGGAGCAGCCCCATCTTCACCATGACCTGAAAGCCATTGCAGATGCCAATGACCAGTTTGCCATCGGCCACGAATTTTTCCAGGGGGCCACCGAGTTTATGGCGCAGGCGGTTTGCCAGCACCTTGCCGGAGGCCACATGATCGCCAAAAGAAAAACCGCCGGGTATGGCAAGAATATGCGCCTTATCGAGACGGTCCAGGTCTTCCAACAGATCGTTCAGATGCACCCGCACGGCATCCGCACCCGCACGCGCCAGGGCGCGCTGGGTTTCGTTGTCGCAGTTAATGCCGAATCCGGTCAATACAAGTGCGTTTACAGTCATCACCAAAAAATCCTTTTTTTTGCTGTTGCGCTACCAGTTCAGCGGTTTTTTCCATGCCGCCCGCAATGCGTCCAAATCACTTTCCACCCTGCATCCGTCCGCGCAGACAATACGCAGCACAGGTTCCTGGGAAGTCTCCCCTACCCGCTGGCAGGGACTGCCCGCCATGGCGGCCTCAAATGCGGCGACGTTATCCGGCGCGACCGTAACCACGAAGCGGCTCTGTGACTCGCTGAACAATGCCACCACGCCCTTGTCCACACCCAGGGAAGACAGCGTCACCGTCATACCGATATCACCCGCAAAGGCAGTTTCGGCAAGGGCCACACCCAGTCCACCGTCGGAACAATCGTGACAGGAAGCCACAAGCCCTTTGGCAATCGCCTCTGCAAGGCGTTCATAAAGTTTTCGTGCCGACAACGGATATACTTCCGGCGCATTCACGCCCAGTTGTCCGCGAAGGGCAAGATATTCGCTCCCCCCCATCTCATCACGTGTGTCGCCCAGCACATACACCAGGTGCCCCGCGGCCTTGGCGTCCATGGACACCACCTTATCCACATCCTCAACAATCGCCGCCGCCGTGAATAGAATGGTCGGCGGAATGCTGATTTTCGTGTCCCCAATGCGGTAATCGTTCTTCATGCTGTCTTTGCCGCTGATAAGGGGAATGTCATAGGCGAGGCACACATCATACAAGGCTTCGCAGGATTGCACGAGTTGCGCCAGTTTGTGTTTACCGTCCGGCGTGGAAGGACTCTGCACCGGGTCCGGCCAGCAGAAATTGTCCAGCCCGGCAATGGTGCCCAGTTTCCCGCCCACCGCCACCAGGTTACGCACGGCTTCGTCCACAGCGCAAGCAGTCATGCGATAGGCATCCAGGTCGGCATATTTGGGACAAATACCGCAGGATACGGCAAGACCGCGCTTACTTCCGGGCACAGGCGCAATAACACCCGCATCTCCGGGGCCATCACGACGGGTCCCCTGGAATTGCTTCAATACGCTCAGACCAAGCACTTCGTGGTCGTACATACGCACAAAGCTTTCCTTGCTGCACACATTGAGCGTGCCCAACACCTGCAACAGGTCGCCCGTCAGGTCTGATTCGTCGCCCGGCAACAGCAGTTCCGCCGACGGCGCAGGCGTTTCAAGGGCCGCCGCCAGATGCATCTCCGGCAAGCCCTCGTGCAGAAATTCCATATCGAGAGAGCCGATGAGGTCGCCGTTGTAATAACAGTCAAGGAAACCAGAATCTGTATATTCGCCCAACACGGTCGCTTCCACTTCGCGACGTCGTGCCAAATCAAGGAAAGCATCGAGATGTTTCGGGGGTACCGCAAGGGTCATGCGTTCCTGCGCTTCGGACAGGAAAATCTCCCAGGGAGCAAGTCCGGCATATTTCAGCGGCGCTTTGTCAAGGTAGATGGAAGCACCGCCCGGTTTACGCGCCATTTCGCCCACACTTGAGGAAAGACCGCCCGCACCGTCATCGGTAATGCAGGTATAAAGGCCCAGGTCGCGGGCTTCCAGCAGGAAATCCGCCATTTTCTTCTGGGTAATCGGGTCGCCAATCTGCACCGCCGTAGCGGGCGATCCTTCATGCAGTGCCTCCGACGAGAAGGTGGCGCCGTGAATGCCGTCCTTGCCGATACGGCCACCGGTCATCACAATATGATCGCCGGGCTGCGCCGCCTTTTCATGGGCAGGCTTGCCGCCCACAACCGCAGGGCTGATGCCGCCTGTGCCGCAGAACACCAGCGGCTTACCCAAAAAGCGTTCATGAAAAACGATGGCGCCGTTAATGTCAGGAATGCCGCTCTGATTGCCGCCATCGCGCACACCGCTGTGTACCCCGCGCAAAACACGCCGGGGATGGAGCAGTCGCGCCGGTATCTCGCCGGAATAATCCGGTGAGGCAAAACAAAATACGTCCGTATTAAAAATGCACTGAAAGCCCAGGCCAGCGCCGAGCACGTCACGGTTCACCCCGACAATGCCGGTCATCGCGCCGCCGTAAGGATCAAGCGCGGAAGGACTGTTGTGGGTTTCCGCTTTCAGGGCAAATACATGGTCATCGTCAAACTGAATAATGCCTGCATTATCCTCGAATACACTTACGAGCCAGGGCACGCGCTCCGAAACTGCATCCGTCACGGCTTTGATGTACGTCTTGAACAGACCGTTAATGGTGCGCGCTTCGCCTGTGGCGTCCACATAGGTGATCACCGCATTAAAAATCTTGTGCTTGCAATGTTCCGACCAGGTCTGCGCCAGTATTTCCAATTCAATATCGGTGGGTGAGGCGGGCAGTCCCAACTGTTCACGACGGGCGCGGGTCTCCGGTTCGCTGTAATGGTCACGAATCACTTGCATCTCTTTGAGGTCGAGGGCCAGCATGCGTTCGCGGCTCAGCGAGACCAGTTTTTCATCCGACAGATCAAGGGGCACTTCCTGTACCGCCACTTCGCTCTGTTGGGTCACTACGGGCAGGGCAAGCAACGGCTTGCCGTCCAAATCCGCCATCTCTGCCGCCGTCTTGACGACATACTGTTCAATAAGCTCATTGGCCAGTTGCTTGGAGGCAATGCGTTCCGCCGTATCCTTGTCAACGCCCTTCAATGCATACAGGGTACTCTTGTAGACACCTTCGCCCTTTTCGAGATTACGTCCCAGCGTATCCTGCACGCCTTCCTGGGAGCTGCGGCCCACATTGTCTGTGACACCCGGAAGAAACCCCACTTCGATCAGGCAGTCATAATTGCTTGCAAGGGATTTATTCGTGGCTGACACCTGGATGATAGGGTCGGTGAAAAGTTCGCAGCGCACCTTTTCCAGTTCTTCATCGGTCAACGCCGCGTTTAAGGTAAACACGTCAATAACCCGTGCTGCTGCAATGGCAATACCCAGGTCTTCACGGACCCGTGCACGCAATGCCTCGCCGGCGGGATCCGACAAGGCAGGCTTCATGGCTACTTCAATTCGATGGATCGGCATAATTCAATTTCCCTGTATAGTGTACTTTTTTGTCTCCGCTCATAATGCGTCCCACAAAAGTATATTTCTGATTGGCAAGTTCCATGGTCTCACGCAAACGTCCCGCCTGCTCTTCGGCGATAACGCAGAGGAACCCCTGCCCCATGTTAAAGGTGCGCAGCATCTCCAAATCTTCCACATTGCCCTGTTCCTGCAGGAAGCGGAACAGCGGCGGCACAGCCCAGCTATCCAGATTGATTTCCGCAGCGAGTCCCTCCGGCAATATGCGGGGCAGATTGTCGGTAATGCCGCCGCCCGTAATATGCGCCATACCATGGACATCCACCATGCGCATCACCAGTTGCATCAACTTGGCATAACTGATATGGGGTTCCATAAGCGCCTCGGCAACGGTGCGCCCGACCCCCGGCATTTTGTCCGTAACTTTCAGGCCCGCTACTTCAAAGCAGATTTTTCGTGCGAGACTGTAGCCGTTGGTATGCAATCCCGTGCTGGGCAAGCCGATGATTACATCGCCTTCGCGGATGGCGGAACCGTCAATAATTTTGCAACGGTCCACGATGCCGACGATAGTGCCCGCGAGATCATATTCGCCGGGCTGGTACATGTCGGGCATCTCGGCAGTTTCGCCGCCGATAAGAGCGCAACCGGCATAACGACAGCCAGCGGAAAGCCCCCGCACCACTTCCACCACCACTTCCGGCTCCAATTTCCCCACGGCGAAATAGTCCAGAAAGAACAGCGGCTTTGCACCCTGCACCAGGATGTCGTTCACGCAATGAGAAACAAGGTCCACACCGACCGTATCGTGTTTCCCGGTCATGAATGCGAGTTTTAACTTGGTGCCTACGCCGTCAACACTGGAAACCAGAACAGGATCAGCATACTGCTTTACATCCAGTTGGAACATGGCGCCAAAAGAACCGATATCGCACAACACCTGTTCCGTATAGGTGCGCTTCACCAGTTCCTTGATAGTGCCCAAAGCCACATTTGCAGCGTCAATATTGACGCCGGAATCACTGTATTTCAAAGAAACACGTTCGTCTGTCATATTCGGTCCTCATAATAAGATAATAGGGGGGATGGATACTTCCAAACGTAAAGTATACCCTGTATACCGCCCGCCATGCCAATTGTCAACCTCCCCGGAAACTTTGCCCTTCTTAAGCCCACACAGTGCCTGAAGACACGTGATTTCTTCCCAGTCATTGTTCCTCCTGAAAAAACAATTGATCTACCAAATCCCGATAAGGATGATAGGGCAAAAGTAGCAGGATGACGGTGGTTGTCAGTTCACCCCAGAAACCAAAAGCACCAGCGTCCCGGCAGGGACGCTTGAAAGTAGCCCGCCAGTTCAGTGGCGGGTTACGGACATTCACCGCCCATTTGCGTCCTGTAGGGACGTTTGAAAGTAGCCCGCCAGCGGGGGGAGGATGGACGGTACGATCTTGGAATGGCGTCCCGGTAAGGACGCTTGATAGCAGTCACGGACATTCACCTCCCATTTGCGTCCTGTAAGGACGCATAAAAGGGTGTTGCAATCAGGTTCCCGCCACTCAAGTAGCGGGCTACTATCAAATGTCCCCTACGGGACATCTCCACCGCCAACCAGCCCACCCGGCTCTTTCCAAAATTCCCATTTGGAAACGCACTTGCGCAACCTCCGGCTCGTTCCACAATTGTATTTTAGAACGCACTTGCGCACCACCCGGCTCGTTCCAAAATTGGATTTTGGAACGCACTTGTACGCGAAATTGTATTTCGCACCCATGCAACACAACCAACGCCATGCCCCTTGCCCCGGATGGTTTGATCCGGACCACGCGGCGGCGACAAGGTCAAAGACAAAGGCCCGCGGCTATACACCGCACCGACGGGAAGAGGAAATCCAATTTCAAGAGCAAGGGCGTGACGAAATCCAATTTCGTCACGAGCCGGAAGTTTGGGAACCAGCCGGAAGTTTTCCGTCATTGCGAGGTACGAAGCAATCTGATGCTACATAATACCTGATTGGTAGAAGAGATTGCTTCGTTCCTCGCAATGACGGAAAAATGAACTGT
>CAZBNU010000058.1:0-20533 GCA_964493075.1 uncultured Nitrospirales bacterium
GCGAACGACATGACCCCCACCATGTTGGCCCGGGCGGCAGAAGAAATCGCGAATACAGCCGATTCACAGTGTACCTGTACTGTGTTCGACCACGAGAAGATGAAAGACCTGGGCATGAATGCCTTGCTTGGTGTTGCCAAGGGGGGTATGGAGCCGCCTAAACTCATTTTTCTTGAGTATAAGCATCCTGAAGCGAAACGCACGGTGGCGCTGGTGGGCAAGGGCGTAACCTTTGACAGCGGCGGCATCTCCATCAAGCCAAGCGGAAAAATGCACGAGATGAAATATGACATGTGCGGTGCTGCCGCCGTGCTTGCGACGCTCATGGCGCTGTCCCATCTCAAACCCGTCATTAACGTTATCGGTGTGGTGCCTGCAGTCACTAACATGCCTGGTGGCCGTGCCCAGACCCCCGGCGACATTGTCCGTGCCTACAACGGCAAGACCATTGAGGTACACAACACCGACGCGGAAGGCCGCCTGATTCTTGCGGACGCCATGGCATATACCGTGGAACAGTATAAGCCGGATGTTATGGTGGATATTGCCACCTTGACGGGGGCTGTGCTCATTGCTCTTGGACATTGTGCCGCTGGCATCCTGGGTACGGACGATACCACCATTGAACAGTTGATTAAGGTGGGGGAGAGTACCGGCGAGCGTTTGTGGCGGTTGCCGCTATGGGAAGAATACGAAAAGATGATGGAAGGCACCCATGCCGATTTGTGCAATATTGGGCCGGAACGTCAGGCAGGTACGGTGACGGCAGCGGCGTTCCTGAAGCAGTTTGTAGGTGATACGCCGTGGGCCCATTTGGATATTGCAGGCACTGCATGGGGTATTCCCAATGTACCGTATCTCAATGCCAAACATGCCACAGGATACGGCGTGCGACTATTTGCACGCTGGCTGCTTGAACTGGCACAGGCCGGAAAATGAACTATTGCATGTGGAACAACGTAGAAGAGGCAACCCTGCCTCTTTCTCCTAACGCGGCAGGATGCCGCGTCTACGTTTCGTGTTGAAGCGCGCCGCTATACACACATTGGGGTGCCGTTTGAATCAGGGAGAGTCCCGACTCCTGGAAGATCAGTTGCGGCATTTGGGATATGAAATCGTGCCCTTTGGCGGGGCCGCGGAACTTGGCATTATACACACCTGCGTGGTCACCCGTGAAGCCGAAGCGAAGTCCCGAAAGATGATCCACCGCTTTGCGCGGCAGAACCCCGGCGCACCGATTGTTGTCATTGGTTGTTACGCCCAGACGTCCTCAGCAGCTATTGTAGCAATGGAGGGGGTGTGCCTCGTGCTGGGTAACGATGCCAAAATGAATCTTGCCGACCATCTTGCCGCTCTTGATAGGGAGCATGCGCATATTATTGCGAACCGTCCTGAACGCACTTTGTTTACGGTGCCGTTTCTGGAGGAAGGCGCGCCCATCACCCGGCGGGTCAATCTCAAAATTCAGGATGGTTGCGACGAAATGTGCAGCTACTGTTACATCCCATTTGCGCGTGGCCGATCCCGTTCCCGGTATTTCGACAATACCCTTGCCGAAGCAACCGTGCTGCTAAGGCGCGGCGCAAAAGAAATCATATTGACAGGTGTAAACCTAGGGGACTACCGGGATGGCGATCGTGGGCTGACCGCGCTTGTAGATGCGTTGGACGGGCTTGAACCGAAACCGCGTATCCGCATTTCGTCCATAGAACTGAATACCATTCCCGAAGGTCTTTTTTCGCGCATGGCGGATGAGACCCACGGACTGGTACCCCATCTGCATGTGCCGCTCCAGTCGGGTTCGGATGCCGTGCTGCAGGCGATGGGCCGGCCTTATACTGCTGGGGAATATTTCGATTTTATTGCGAACGCGGCAACGCAAGTCCCCGGCGTGGGACTGGGCGCGGATGTCATGGTAGGGTTTCCCGGCGAGACGAAACAGGATTTTGCCGACACCTGCGAACGTATCCGCCAAAGCCCGCTGAACTACCTGCATGTGTTTCAATACAGCGAACGCAAACAGGTTGCCTCCTCGCGAATCCCTGATAAAGTGCCTGCAAAGGTTATGCAGGATCGAAGCCAGCTACTGCGGCAGATTGGCGAAGAAAAACGTCGGGACTTTCAGTGTGCGTGGGTCGGCAAAACACTCGAAGTACTTTTTGAAGGCCGACAAGGCGATTATTGGGGGGGGCATACGGGGAATTATCTGGAGGTTGCTGTAAGATGCAATGATGACCTCACAAATGAAGTAAGGCCTGTCTGCCTGGAACGGTTGGAAAGACGGCTTCTCAAAGGACGGTTAGGCGTTCCACCTGGCTGACAATTTATTGCAAGTATGAAGATTCTCGGGTGTGGCGTTCCCAGAAAAAATACTGGCAATACCGTCATTCCGGTTTTTATTTTCTGATGGGAATCAGAAAATAAAAGACCGGAATCCACGAATTTCAACAAAGCCTTCGTGTTGCAAACAGGATTTTAGGCAGGTGTTCATGTTCGCCGAGATTTGTGCTATCATTAGCGTTTGCTTCAACAATACTTTATTATGTCTGGAATTCATGTTTCATGGGTGTCATCACACACAAAAAAAAGAAAACACTGCTTTATTATTGCCTGTTGACGGTTTTCTTTGTCTTTGCATTTTTTCTCTGCTGGTTCATGACCATGCACCAACTTTCCAGTTGGCTTGGCCCCGGCGGTTCCATATCCAACGACCTCTACCTGCCAGCGATTATGATGAACGCCGGGCACGGCTTTACCAGCACGGATGCGAGTGCGGTGCCGGAATTGCGTGCTTTTCTTGATTATCAGACGACCTCGTTTGATGTAAGCAGTCTACCTGAAACTATTAAGATTCTGCCGCCGGATCCGGTCAACCTTTATCACAAGAACCTGATAGTGGTCGCTGCGCTTACATGGCGCCTATTCGGTGTTTCCTGGGATGCCCTGAAAATCCTTCTCTTTCTGTTTCTATTTATAAGTGCTTTGCTGGTATTTGGCATCAGCCGTCTCGCGTTGCCGACACTGTGGTCCTGTCTGGTCACTCTCGCGTTTATCTCAAATGAGGCCGTACTGAATACGCTATTTATTCTACGGGATTTTTCCAAGGCTCCCTTTGTACTTGCGGTTGTATTGTTACTTGGTATGGCCATAAAAAAACGGTCGTCCGCCAGGCGCTATCTGCTGATTGCCCTGGGCATCGGCTGTTGTCTTGGAATCGGAATGGGCTTTCGCAGAGATATGCAGGCGCTGGCGCCGCTCTCCCTTATCTTGCTTATGACCTGTCGCTTACACCCAACGAAACATGCCGTCATGACCAAACTAGCGGCGGCGATACTTCTCATCAGTGCCTTTCTAATTACAGGATGGCCTGCGTTGAGCGCGTTGTATCCGGAGCGTTATCTGAATGCCCACGATCTCATCATGGGCTTTTCCTCCAACGCAGATGCCGAGACAGGATTGATTCGGCCTGCTTCTTATGAAAAACATTATCTCCTTGATGACTACTTTGTAACGCTGCAAGCCAGCAGTGCCGCTTATCTCGGTTTTTCCATGACCCGTGAGGCGTTTTTGGACAGCAGCGATCAGATGGCCGTGCACGAACGGGAGTATTTCATTAAAAGCGCGTATGTGCAGTTCATTGCGAAGACGTTCCCGGCGGACATGTTGACCCGTTCGTATGCGGCGGTATTGCGTACTGTGACTGGCGTTCGAACAAATAAGTTCTGGGCCTTTGGCGTGGTGGAGAAAGTAAGCCTTCTTTTACTGGTTATTGCCTTTCTGGTTATTGCCGCCGCATCCCCCTACAGAGCCTGGCAGCTGGTGTTCTTCCTTTGTTTCTTTTGCGGCTACACAAGTTTGCAGTATTCACAGCGGCACGCATTTCACATGTCATTTACGGCCTATTTTTTCAGCGCATTTGCCCTGTACCATATTTTTTCCGGCGTCCGCCAATTATTGCGGCGGCATTCCCGCGTCTGCGGAAACAGACGGAACTGGTTGATGGTGCTTGGCTGGTTGGCAGTGACACTGCTGGCGTTTGTCGTTCCGTTGAAGATTGCCGCCATGATACAGGAAAAGGCTGTTTTCAAACTACACGATGCCTATAAGCAGGCGCCGCGCAAGGTTATCGCTTACAAGGAAGCGCGTTGGGAAGGAGAGACACTGTTTGTGCCGGAGGACAGCTTTCCTTGCCATGACTGCAAGATCAACAAAGAAGCGCCCTGGGCACGGACACGGGTGCTGGTGGCGCGTTTCAAGCCGGGAGCAGCGGTACTTACGCCATCGTTTGCGTATGAGTGGGACACACCCGGCCCGGAATTGCGTGGCACTGGCATAGTGCATGTTGAACCCCAAGCCGATGCGGGGTATTTGGAGTATTACTTTGTGGTGCACCTGACTGATACCTGCGCTGAGTGGAACCGGTTTGCGGGATTGCTGCTTCCAGATGAACAGGCGGACCGGCTGGAAGGACTTTACGAAATAACAGATTTGGAAAAACTTGGCGGCTTATTTCACATGACGATTCCCGAGAATAGGGAAGCGTTTGTGCCGCGTCAGCAACTACAGTTACCCTGGCCCTGTTCTTTTCCTGAACCCTATAATGCGCAGATGCCGCCCCATTTCGAACAGCAGGATAAACAGTTAAAACACTTGTTGAGTGCTGGCGCCTACGATGACGCTCTGGCGATGATCGAACCCGTGTTGGAGCGGCGTCCAGACAGCGTACAGTTTGCCTGCCTGCAGATTGAAGCCTTCCTGCGAAAGGGCGATGAAGAAAAGGCGCATGTGATTATGGACCGATTGCTCGAAACCTATCCCAATGATTACGCCCTGTACGCACGGCTGGACCGTTGCTTTGAGCGAATAGGTGGTTGGGAGGTGGCTTACGCTAACTGGGGCCGTATTGCCGCACAAGGCAATGTCTGTGCAGAGGGGTATATTGTCAACAAGGGGGAACGGATCGCGTTGGTGCATCAATCACAAAAACGCTACGAGGAGGCGTTGCATTTCTACGAGGCGGTGCTGCGCACGGTTCCCGAAACACGCTTTTCTGCAGAGCAGTATGACCGAATTTGTGAAACGCTGGGCGATAAAGAGCAAAGACAGCATTTCTGGGACGAACTGCATGCCGCCTTCCCCAAAGCTGCAATCCCTGCATTATATCTCGGGAAGAGTTTGGAACTTTACAAGCAGTTTGATGAAGCGATGAATCTGTACAGGCAGGTTGAAGCCCTATATCCTGATGAGGCAGAGGCACTGTTGCGAAAGGGATTCATTCTTGCCATAACGGAGTCCTACGAAAAGGGGAGCGAGATGATGCAGCAGGCGCTGCAAAATTCCCCGGGGATTAAGGGCGATTTCATTCACAGTCTGGAAGAACGGGGAGGAAGTTACAAAGATACTGGCGACTTGGTGCTTGCTGAAAAGGTGTACCGGATTTTAATGTACCATGAACCGGAAAATATATGGCACCAAATGCATTGCGCGGAATCTTTGTTGGCGCAGGGCAATTATGAAGCGTCCCGAAAGATGCTTGTGGAGGTGCTTAAACAGGCGCCTGATTTAGCCTGGGCTGCTTATAGCCTAGAGGAATGCTTGAGGCGGTTGGAAGACCCTGACCTTTGGATGAGTACTTGGAAATCGTTGTATGAAGTGCATCCAGACACCTATATCCCAGCCTATTACTATGGCCGATCTCTTGAAAGCAATACAGCACTGGACGTTGCGCTGAATTATTTTCATCGCATGTATGAGAAGTATCCCGATAAACCGGAAATCAAATTGCGACAGGGTGCCTTTGTTGCCATCACCGAAGGGTATGAAAACGGCCGGGCGCTAATGGACCAGGCACTCGCATTGAATCCTGATATGCAGCGGGAACACAAAAAACTGCTTGAACGCATTGCCGACCATTACGGTAAAACAGCCAAGGAAAAGGCAGCAGAGGAACTTTACAGAGGATTAATTGAAGCCTATCCGGAAGATGGCTGGATTCGGGTGCGATATGCAGAACTTCTACTCACACAGGGTAATGTAAAGGCGGCAAAACAGGTATTTATTGATATCTTGGACGTTGCGCCGGAGTCGCCCTACTCCGCCCAGAAACTCAGCGAACTTCTCAGGCAAGACGGCGATGTGGAAGCGGAACTCGCTGTATGGCAGTCTTTGTGTGACAGACATCCTGACGCTTATGTTCCTTGTGTCTACTACGCAGAAGCCCTCGAAACTGCCGGGTTTTATGAAAAAGCCCGGCAACGGTATCGGCGGCTTCATGAAAGCCATCCCGATGCACACCAGGTAATATTGCATCTGGGGGCGTTGATTGCGCAACTTGAAGACTACGCTGCCGGGTGTCTGTTGATGGACAACGCTGTACGCACCGATGCAAGTCTGCAGCCGCTTTATATTGCGTTGATAACCCGGCTGGCCGTGCATTTTCGGGAGCAGGACGACCTCGCCAAGGCAGAGACCTTGTACCGGCAGTTGACAACCTATAAGCCGGAGGATGTCTCTTACCAGATATGCCTGGCCGAAGTACTTGTTGCACAGAAAAAATATGGGAAAGCCCGTGATGTCTATGCCGAAGTGTTGCGGCGCAAACCAGATAATGCACAGGCAAAACTGCGCCATGGAATGCTTACCGCGTTGCTTGGCGACTATGAACAGGGGCGGGCCGCGATGGATGCCGCGTTGGAGGCTTCCCCCGAATTGTCTGGAGAAATGGCCGCCGGGCTTGCGTGCATCGCCGTAGATGCAAGCGAAGCGGGGAACCATACACAATCTGAAGCCCTGTACCGCGAAGCCATTGCTTTGGCGCCCGAAGATTTCTGGCATCAGGTGCGTCTTGGTGAATTTCTCATGAAACAGAACCGCCTTGCCGAAGCGGAGGCCTTTTTCATTCAGGTGTTAATGGCCCGTCCCGAATCCCCTCAAACCGCAGCGCTTCTTGATGAGATATATGCGCAAGTGAAAGACGATGAAGGGCGACTGAAGACCTGGAAGAAAATTTCAGAAGAACATCCCGCAGCAGAAGTGCCAAGTCATCATCTGGAAATGGCGCTTGTAGGTTTGGGACAGAATAAATAAATCAGGAGAGTATCGCCATGTCGTTCATCACGGCCCTTGTGTTGTCTGTGTCCGTTGCTTCTGGCTTGCCGGCGATTTGCTACGAAGCGCCTAATCTGCCGGAGGCAAGCGCGGAAGCATTGCCAATATGGCGTGGCTTCAACCTGCAGGAAAAGTTTATTCTGGAGTGGCCCTCCTCGGGCCCATTCCATGAAGAGGATTTTCGCTTGATATCGGAACTGGGCTTCAACTTCGTGCGCCTGCCCATGGACTACCGGTTCTGGATTATGGATGGGGATTGGGAACAGATAAACGAAGATGCCTTCGCCGATTTAGACCAAGCCATCGAATTTGGCGCGAAATATGGCATACATGTGTGCATGAATTTTCATCGTGCGCCGGGGCATACGGTTGCCAGCCCGCCTGAAGCCACGAACCTATGGCGGGATGCGGAAACGCAGCGGGTATGCGCCATGCACTGGCAGTATTTTGCTAAACGTTACAAGGGCGTTCCCAATTGCCTGCTTAGTTTCAATCTGTTTAACGAACCCCACGGCATCGGACGTTCCACCTATGCGGCAGTGGTGAAAATAATGGTGGACGCGATCCGCAGCGAGGACCCGGACAGGTTGATCATCGCTGATGGTGTGGAGTGGGGGATGTTCCCCTGCGAGAATCTGGTGCCTCTGGGTATTGCACAGGCAACCCGCGGCTACCAGCCCTCCAGCGTTTCTCATTACCTGGCAAGTTGGGTGGAAGGCGCGGATAAGTGGGCGCCGCCAAGTTGGCCGGTACGCAGCGTTGGCGGCGGATTCCTTTATGGCGCAGCCAAAAAGAAGATCGGTTCGCTCTTGGAAATTGACACCGACCATACCACGCCACTGGTCCTGACCGTCACTGTCGGGGACGTGTCCACCCATGCGCGACTGGCGTTCAAGATGGACGGCGAGGAACTGTATACTGAAACGTTCACGCCGGGCGAGGGCGAAGGTCCGTGGCAAAAGAGTATTTTCCATCCCCAGTATAATTGTTTTCAGGCAACCTACGACAAAGCTGTATCGGTCACCATCCCGCCGGGAGATCACCAGGTGACGCTGGAGATTACGGAGGGGGACTGGCTGTCGCTCACGCGCATTGCTGTCGGCGATGGTGAAACGGAATATGATGCTATTGGTGTTGTGCCGCAGTGGGGTAGAAAGAATCGAGGAATCACCGTGTCCCCGGAAACAGGTATGCTCGAAACCCGAAACAAGCAGGATGCCCAGTGGTTGTGGGGCACCTATTTTTCAAAGTGGGCAGCCTTGAAGGATACAGGCATCGGCGTTATGGTGGGCGAATGGGGCGCATTCAGCAAAACACCCCATGACATTACCCTGCGCTGGATGGAAGACAACCTGAAGACCTTTCAACGTGTCGGACTCGGCTGGGCGCTCTGGAATTTTCGCGGTGCATTCGGCATCCTCGACAGCGGCAGAAGTGACGTGATCTACGAAGACTTCCACGGCCACCAACTCGACCGTAAAATGCTGGAACTGTTACAGCGATATTAGCGCTTTGTCATTGTGAGGCACGAAGAATCTCACGCAAAGCCGCCAAGGCGCAAAGGGAATCTACTAGTAGTATAGGACGTCTATTCGGAATAGGTGACCAGCAAATCAAAAGTCACGTCCAGTGGTGTGTCCGGCGCGGTCCAGATGTTTTTCACCTGATACAGCAGGGAAATGCTTTCTTCTCCGGATAAGGTGCCGCCGCCGCCCTGCAACCGAAGCATGACCGTTTTGCCTGCGTGCAGCGTAATCGTATCAGGAAAGGCAATGCCGCGAACACGTCCGTCCGCCTTCAATTCGTAACTTACGGGGCTGCTGTTGTGAATGGGCACCATAAAGGGGGTTTTCCCCTTGAGGGTTACTGCTGCCTGTTGCATTGTCACAGATGCTTCAAAAATGGGGCGCACCCACTCTTCCCTGCCAACAAGGGTGTTGTTGCTGTATGCCACTGTGCGTCGGGCGAACAGGGCGTCTTTGATTCCGGCTAAAGAATTCTCCGACACGAAGACGAGCGTCATGGGGCGCAGCTGTCCCGCACGGGTGTCGTACGCATCGTCAATGGGGCTGTGAATATCCGTGGCACCGATGATGGCGAGGTTTTTGTCCATGGCGAATTGGTGGGCATTTTTGTAATAAGAATGGCCGTTGAACACCTCGATCCCGTGCATCCAACCCAAATCGAAGTATTCCTGCTGAATGGTACCCCACACATCGCTGCCTTTGCGTTTCCATTCCGGATGGTTCCAGGTGATGAACGCGCCTTGTTCGTGGGCAATGCGCACAGCGTCTTTTTGGTCGGGGACGTTCAAGGCATTGCAGTCTTCGAGAAAGATGGCGTTGAAATGGCCGTGCGGTTCGTCCCGGGTGATTTCCGCGCCCCGAATAAGATGTATGTGCTGCAGATTTGCCTCGGGCTTCGCGATTTCATAGGGACGGTTAAACTCAGGCTTTACGTCATCCTTGTGCGGTAAATATTCAATATGGTCGGTAATGGAAATTGCATCCAGACCATTGCGCCATGCCTCCTGCACGCGGACGGTTGGCCAGACAGTGCCGTCAGAGAAAACTGTGTGCATGTGCAAGTCTGCTGTAATGGTAGTGTATCCCTCAAGGTCGGGGAAGGAAACTTCCTCTCGCACTGCCGCCTGAAGTTGGAACAGGGCAAAGGTTACGAAAAGAAATGTCAGTATGCTCGTTTTCTTCAACATGGCAAGTTCTCCTTGTCAGTGGGTTTTCGGTGTTCGTATTTGTAATATAATCAAGAGAGAAATCAGAAAGGGCAGCCAGTCAGCCAGTCTACCCAGCAGACTGTCTTCTTCGCCAATTCTTTCACAGCCAAAAACGCGCCGGAAAAAATTGGTGTCTTCCTCTTCCTCTTCACCCTCTTCTGCCGGTATGCCGCTGTAAAAGGTATATGCCGTTGACCATTCGGATAGGCAGACCAGTGTCTCCGTCGTTGGCTTTTCTTCTTCCTCAGTCAGGTTACAAGCGCGCACCCGCCAAAAGATTCTGGAACCGTCACGGGGCAGGTCCTTCAAGGTGTAGAAATGATAGGTGCTTGTATCATCAAGAAACAGTGGTTCAAAATCGCGGTTAAGCGCAGCCTGTACCCGGAACAGATTGGCATTCTCGAAATACTGCCATTGAAGCGTTACCTTGTCTTCTGGAATGCTGCGGTTCATTTCAGGACGATACAGTTCGGGACCGGACGGCAGTTCTTCACACAATACATCAGGCATGAGACAGATCAATAACGTCAATGTAAACATTGACGTCGTTGTTGTTCTGTTCCAGTTCATAAATCCAGCCCTTATCCGGCAAACACGGCGCGCATACGGTCGCAATAATACCGGACATTATCCCATTCGGCATCTGGGGCAATGCGGTGGTCGGGGCACGGAATATAACCGCCCAGTTCAACCAGCGATCGCAGCCGTTCGATTTCTGCATCCACAGCGGCGAAGTCGCGGGAGAACACATTCTTGTTCATGCCGCCCACCCCGCGCAGTTCTTTGCCGTACTGTTCGCGCCAGGGCGCGATACTTGCATTCCAGGTGCCCACTTCAATAGGGAACATGGTGTTGACCCCGTTATTCAGCCACGTCGGAATAAGCGCATCAATGCAGCCGTCGCAGTCCAGAGATACGATGGTGATGCCGTGCTTGTTGAGCAGATCGGTGATACGTTTGTAGTGGGGGCCCACCAGTTCGTCAAAGACGAAGGGAATAACCAACGGTCCGTTTTTGAAGCAGATGTCTTCCCAGAAATGGCCAAAATCAAAGTGCGCGCCCTGCGCCAGCGTGAATTCAACACACCGGTAGACGAGTTCACCGACTGTATCAATAATGTCCTTGAACAAGTCGGGGTCTTCCGCATAGATATAGGAAGCGCCGGTAACGCCGACCACGTTGCGGATATTGCCGAACAAACTGCCGCAAAACAGCCCGTAATGGTGTTGACGCGTATCGGATTTCAAATATTCAAGGCCGCTCGCGCTAAAAGGCGCTATGCCGTTCTCGGTCAGCACGGGCGCATCCAGAACACGGGATTCATCCCACTGGAGACGATGTATATAGTGTTCCTCCCAGTCGGCGCGGGTTTTCAGGGTATGGTCAATTTCGGGGGGGATAGAGGGGGTACCCGGTTTCTCCAGCAACACCACCCCCTCATGGTTCATCACCTTCTGGGAACCATCCGGAAAAACTTCCAATACCTCGCGCTCAAACCACGGCGACAGAAAGGAACTGGGATTGAAATGACATGCCCAATCAAAATCCCAACCGATCTTCGCGCAGAGTCGCTGATCAACTGCATTGCCATCGCCCCAGCCGGTTATGTCTTCCTGAGTTAGATGGCCTTCTTTCACCCACTTCTCAAGCGTATCCCCCCAATAGCCAAAATGCACCACCGGCATGCGGTCATACGATTGATAAGACATGATCGCCGCAACACGTTCGCGATTATTCATTGAAGGATTCTCCATCTATTCTGCAAACCGGAGGGGGGACATTCTTGTCCCCCGGTGCTTGGGAAAAGAGTGGGGGACAGGAATGTCCCCCCTCCGTAATTTGCTTCAATTCCCATAAAACAGAGTTCATCTTACCAGAAAGTAAGATGCAATTGCCTTTGATGCCGCAAAATTCATCTGCGCTATGGGTACTCAACCTCATGATGCATCACGACCCCATCAAATGAATCAAGGTGAATGCTTCATATAGCGCTGCAACGCCGAGCATGGCGCCAGTCAGCATGGCGGCGGTAAAAAGCATGATCAGTCCGGATTTGATATATGCAAGAAATTGCCCCATCCACAGCCCTTTTATCAGGTGCAGCGGCCAGGCCGTGATGGCAAAGCAGGCAATGATATAACTCTGAAGTTCGAGTATCATGGTGATGGAATGCAGGATGTAGGCCTGTGAAGTGCCCGCCCATAAGGGCGCCAATGCCCCACCCACCAACGAAAAACTCATCAGGTTCTTCAAAAGGCCGAAGGGAATGGGAAACAGAGAAATTAAAAAAGTGAGCCCCAGGGTCTGTTCAATATAGTTGTTGTAGAAAGTCGCCCAGGCGGCATGTATAACATCGCCGGAAGCGTAGGCTGCGCCAATATAGCCTAAACCACCCTCGCTGAACACGGCTTGTATGTATTGCGTGATCCGGTAGGTAAGCAAAGGGTTGTTGATGGATTCCAACATGGAGAAGAAAAAGACGCCATAGAATACAACATGTATCCCCCAATACAAAACGGGTCTGGCCACCATCATGTCAAGTATGCCGAACAGGAGTCTGTAGCGGATGGAATGCAGAATCCTGAATAGTGAAAAGAAACCAAGGGTGCCGCCCAGGGCTGTCAGCAACAAACCGAAGATAGAGATTCTCGTCACCAACTTTTGGGAAAGCAGCATGCCGCCTGCGTATGCAGGAAGAACAAGGGATTCTTCCGCCGCTGCAGAGACTGTATCTATGTTCTGTGCTGCAGGTTCTTTATCAGATTCAGTATCAGCAATGACTTCCGGTTCCTGTCCAGCCAGGTGTGGGTTTTGCGGAAGATAGTCTACTGCCATCAGGGGGTCGTTGAAAACGACAAGCAATCCCGTAGCCGTTTGCGGTTCGTCTGGAAAAAGATGTGCGAATTCTGAACTGTGAGGCAGCATATAAGAAAAAAGAAATCCTGAAACGGAATCCGCCAGACGACCCGTAACTGTAAATTCAACATCGTCAACCCAGAACCCCTCGTCACGCGCCAATGAACCAGCCAGAACTTCCGGTTTCCCTGGTTCAGGGAGGCGGCCTGATGCGAGCAGCGGGGTCAGTTTCTCTGCAGTCAGATCAAGGGCAATGAGCAGTTCCGGATCGGACAGACGCAGCGGCTGATCGAATCGCTCCCAACTGACCACCTTTTCCAGCAGTTTAAGGGTGATGTCGTCTTCCAAAGGGTTTGGACGATGTACCCGGCGTACCTGCACTGGGTATTGCTCAAGCACCGGCAGGTTATCCGGAATCTCAAACAGGATGAAGGCGCTGCTCCAAGGTTTGCCGGCAATGTCTTCGTAATCGCGAAGCGCACCATAAAAGAGTACCATCATGCCCGTGAATACGAGGAGTATGCCAGCGGCAATTCCGAATAACCATCCCCAACCCCGGGATGGTGTCGAAGGGACCTGAGGTAATGTCGGTATCGGCGGGGGCGCATATATTTTGGGGACCTCAGGCGGATAGTCCAGATGCGCCGGTAGATTGATTTCTATTCTGGTCATAGTACCGCAATCGGTTGGGGCGCAGGGGCGCTGCCTGGAACGGGGCTGAAGCCCTCAATAATTTTATTCATAAGCGATCCAAAATACGCTTCCGCATTAGGGCCAATCCAGCTCATGAGTCCGGTCTCATAATCAAGATTTCCCTTGTCGTCGGTTTCGTAGTAATACCGATCCGGGGACAGGTAGCCAAGATAGGCGCCGGAAAAACCGGTAACCCACAAATCCCAGCCTTGTTCGGCGGCGTGTTGCCGCCATTCCCGCGCCAGTTCACCGCTCACGTCAAAAGGCAGGCCGATGAACAGCATGTTGCCTATGCGCGCACCTTGAATGCGTCCCTCCGGCGGCACCCCCAGGATTTTTGCTGCAAGAGGTGACAGGCGCCATTTTGGTGAAAGCGGACGAACTTGAACGGGGGGAACGCCCACGGGAACGCCAACGGAGGCAACATTGCCGTATGCCTGAAAGTCCGGTTCCGGAAGATTATCCAGAAGCAGTTTGCCAACAGCCTGGCCGAATGCTGCAACTTTTTCTGTCCTGGAGGGGGCATCAGGGGCGCGCGGGCTCATGGAACCTACAGCGCCGCCAAGATAGATTGCAGTGGCTTTGGTTTGCTGCTCAATATATCGTGCAAATTCGCCGGGAAATTCGGCAGAAAATTCCAGCATATCTTCATCAAAGATAGTGGGATGGGCGGAGAATCGGGTAACATAGCATTGTTTGCCGTCCTCCTGTTGCACAATCATGTAATTCAACGTACCATCAACTTCCGCATCCCTGGTGCGGTTTCGTATGTACTGTTCCGCGTTGATATTCCCATGAGCCACCAACGCTGGTTTCATGTCGTTATAGGCGGCTACGATGACATCAGAAAATACGCTGGAAAGGAAATCGGGCACCTTCGGATTGTAATCACCGCCGCTTATTTTCGAGGCCAGGCCGGGTGCAAAACCGCCAGGGCCGCAGTGGGTGTGGCTGGCAGTGAAATAGATGTCGTTGCCAGTAAGTGGGGCTTGTTCGGAGACTTTGGCTATGGTCATGTCAGCGATATTCGGCGGGACAATCAACATGTCGAGGCCGAGTAATACTACCACGTTAACACCATCGCTGATTGCAATTGCCCTCGCCATAAGTTCATCACGAACCCCTGTGGATTTCTTGTCATTTGGGCGCGCTCCGTAACCGCCCATGGGAACACCAACGTCAGGCGTCATAATTCGTGTTGCCCAGCCCGCCTTAAAACGTCCCGGATCTTTGGTGATGTTGGCCTTGGCAGTTTCTTGTTCGATTGCCGCAATCGCCTTCTGGTAGTATTCCGATTTGGTGAATCCTGTATCGTTGTAAACCGGCCAAGGGCCTATGACAACCAAAAATAACACAACTGCGACTGCTACAAGGGCGACAACTGCTGCCAATATTTTCTTTATACGAGACATGGCTTATATCTCCTTTTATTCGTAACATGCTATACAAATGTCTTATAGAATAACAGTATTCAAGGGGGATTTATTCTGGATTTACCACTCGATAGAGGCCTTGAAAACACCGTCGGCGTAAGCTGCGGTCAGCGCGAAAGCCTGGTCTGCCGTCTCGAAGGGGAATACATGGGTTATAAGCGATGCAGCGTCCAAACGTCCTGTATTTATCATGGCGATGGCGGCAGGGTAGTTGTGCAGGAACCGGCGACACCAGTGCAGCGTCAGTTCCCGCCGGCGTGTGATGCTCACAGGAACCATATCCTCTGCTTCGCCGGATATGCCGGTGAGTACAACCTTTCCCGCTGGACGCGTCGCTGCACAGGCCAGACCGAGACCGTCAGAACTATTGGTGCAGTCCATGGCAACATCCACGCCCCGACCGCCTGTTTGTTCCATGAGCCAGGCGATGGCAGGTGCGCCTTCCTTCAGGAAAGAACCGGCAGAGGCCAAAAATGCAGCATCAATACCATAGTGTTGTGCGGCGTCCACACGGTATTGCAGCACATCAATGCCTAATACCTTTACAGCGCCGCTTGCCTGCGCAACCTGCGCGGTCAGCATGCCCACAACACCCAGACCGAATATGGCGACAGTGTCGCCAGGCTGCAACCGTGCCAGTTCAGCAGTATGCACTGCCACGGCAGCAGGCTCAATCATGGCGGCAACACCAGCGGTCATGGTTTCCGGCACGGGAAAGCAGAACCGGCTGTCCACGGTCATGTATTCACAAAGTGCGCCGTCACTGCCGGGGCCACCCGGAAAAAAAAGATTGTTGCAAACATTATAATGGCCGCGCAGGCACCATTCGCATTTGCCGCAGGGAATGCCGGGTTCCACCGCAACCCGTTTACCAAGCAGTGCCGGGGAAGCGTCTGCGCCCACTTCTTCCACAATGCCCGCATATTCGTGACCGAGAATGGTGGGCTCCTTAATCATATTTTCGCCGATGCGCCCATCGCGGTAGTAGTGAATGTCTGAACCACAGACGCCGACTGCTTCCACGCGTATCAGTGCTTCGTTCCGTCCGACTTCTGGCTCTGGCAGGGTGGCCATGCGCATATCACCGGACTGATGCCATTTCCATGCTTTCATTATAGTTGCCTGTCTTGGAGTTGAGGGGGAGTGTTTCATCTCGAAAAAAAACAGGGCACTTGTTGTAAGCGCCACGCCTATAGTATACCAATTATGGTCAGGCATAAAAAAAAGCGTATTTTGTTTGAAGCAGCAGTAGGCACGGTTTTACAATAGTGCATATCGCGGTTGTAGAAAGTTTTGACTGCTGTGTAACAAGGAGATGCGGATATGTTAATGATCGTTGGATTGATATTGTTATTGCTGGGTGGAGGTGGTGCCGTATTATTTATCATACAGATTCAGCCCGCATTGTTTGCAGGTACCCCCATCACTTTGGGTAGCTGCGTGGCAGTAGCCGTCATCGGTCTCGTAATCATTATAATGAATCGAAGACCCGCCAATTAATGTTTTTTCGATACAAGCGCAGTTTTCATTTGTAAATTTTTTTCCTTTTCAGGTATTATACACGTATGATTCGTTAATAATGCGGAGTAAGGTTGGAATTATGCATCACACAAATGGTGAAGATAGAAGACGGTATCCGCGGAGCCAACGCGGTCTGAAACTGGTCGTGGATGATTCGGGACCAGGTGTACTCAATCACATTGACAATATCAGTGCGGCTGGTATACTTTGTCATACGGTAAAACCGTTACCCCTTATGGCGCGTATCGGGGTCATGGTGGATTTGCCAAAACCGTTGGAGTACCGCGTTGAAGCGGAAGGCATTGTGGTGCGCTGCGAACCCCATGAACTCGGGGATGATAACTTCGTAGTGGCCATTTTTTTCACCCGTGTTTCACAGGCGGACAAGGACGCCATTAATAATTTTGTAACCGTTAGTAGTGAAACAAACTGAGTATATTGCAGAGTCGAAACGGGGTGGGGGTGAGCAACGATTTTTTTAGACAGCCCGGAAAATACCGGGCGTAAACCATGAATAAAGGATACGTTATGAGCAAGCAAGGTTTAACGAGAAGAGCGTTTTTGGCGGCAACGACTACAAGTGCTGTGGCGGTGTCTGGTTTTGTGCGCGCCAATGATGCGCGTGTAGTGCCCCGGAAAATCTCCCCCAATGAAAAAATCAATGTAGTCGGTATCGGTGTCGGCGGCAAAGGTATGGGCGATATCAGCTCCTGCCGTCGCGAGAACGTTATTGCCTTGTGCGATCCGGACAGTGAACGTGCTGGCGAAGCGTTTTATCGTTTCAAAAATGCAAAGAAATATGCAGACTACCGAAAGATGTTCGATGAGATTGGCGACCAGATTGACGCCTGCACCATCAGCACGCCCGACCATACCCATGCGCCTGCAGCGTTTCGCGCCATAAGCATGGGCAAGCATGTATATGTGCAGAAGCCGTTGACCCATACCATCGCCGAAGCCCGGATGTTGAAGAATCTTGCCGCCGAGAAAGGCGTCATCACCCAGATGGGCAACCAGGGACACTGTGGCGACGGCGTTCGCGAACTATGCGAGATGATGTGGTCCGGCGCCATCGGCGACGTGACCGAGGCGCACATTTGGACGAATCGTCCGATATGGCCGCAGGGCATTACCGAGCCGCTCCCCGAGCAAGATATTCCTGATACGCTGGATTATGATCTTTGGATAGGCACCGCGCCCATGCGCCCCTATAACAAAGGCTATGTGCCGTGGAATTGGCGTGCATGGTGGGATTTCGGCTGCGGCGCCATTGGTGATATGGCATGTCACATCATGGACCCCGCGTTCTGGTCGCTGAAACTCTACGAAGCAGAATCCTACAAAATTCAGGCCATGTATGAAGAAGGCATGAACAACCAGACCGGCCCAAATAAATCCCAAATCAAATACCAATTTCCGGCGCGGGGCGACATGCCGCCTGTGACGGTAACCTGGTACGACGGCGGCATCAAACCGCCCCGGCCTGAAAGTGTTCCGGAAGATCAACAGCTGGGCGATGGCGACAATGGTTCCCTCTTTATTGGCTCCAAGGGCTACATGACTGCGGGCGAGTATGGCGGCAAGGCTCGCTTGCTTCCCGACGAAAAAATGGCGGACTACACCATGCCCGACCAGACCATCCCGCGCATCCCCAAGGAAAGCCCCTACCAGAACTGGCTCGATTGCATCCGTTCCGGCGAACAGCCCGCCTCAAACTTCTCCTATGCCGCACCTCTCACCGAAGTGGCGAACATGGGCAACGTGGCATTGCACAGCGGCGGCAAGGAACTGGAAGTGGATGTGATCAACATGCGCATCACGAACATCCCCGAAGCCAATCAACTCCTCACCAAAGAATACCGAAAAGGCTGGGAACTCCCCTGCTGATTGCGTCTTGATAAATTCAAACCGCCGCTACGGCATTTCGTGCTATAGCGGCGGTTTGTTTTATGTATGCTTACAGCGGCATTTTTGCGTTAAGGGGGATGGTTTCCCCGTTTTTGTCTATGAAGAAACTTTTCATGTCAACATTAGGGGCGGCGAGGGCGGTGAACGTGAATCCTTGCGTGCCAGCATTTTCGGCAGGTAAAGTTACCAGTTTTAGGAGGTATTTTCCCTTCTTTGCCTCGTAGGAGGTGCCTTTTTCGTTGTCCTGGCTCAAGGTGACTTGCGCCTGGCCCAAGGACGCCAGAAAGAAATCGGCGAGGTCGTCGGTGCCTTGTTCCGATGCATACTTTTGAAGCTGTTCCACAAGACGATCCACTTCTTTTTCGCTGATGGTTGTCTGCGCTTCTTCTTGTTCTGGTGGCGGGGTGCGCAGCATGTTTGGTGCCTGAATAGCAGCAAATATCAATGCAACGAGGATGGCGAGGAAGTCATACAAGCGGAACCCAAATCGTTTGGGCAGAAAGGGGAGTACGAATAGCGTCAGGATACTGACGGCGACACCGATTTGCCCAAGCACAGTCAGTACGGCACTCTCCTTGTTAATGCCGTCCATGTATACGAAAGGCGACGAGATTGCAAGGATGGTGACAGCGAAAACCAGGATGAGTGGTCGCCTAAAGGCACCAAAGGAAGACGGAGTTGGTGAAGGTGTGGAGTTTGGCGTGTTGTCGGTCACAGGCGTGGATTCCTTTTATCCTTAAAAAAATGCCAGATAATTTCGGAAGCGTTTATTTCCGATACGGAGGGGCCAACAATAAACGCTGGATAGCGGCTATGGTGTCCGGGCCAGCTGTGGCCGCAACTAACTACAGCGTACAGGAAGACTTTGTTATCATCAGAACACGGATAAGTATATCGGTTCACCAGCACCGTTCCGTGTCCGTCTGTGATGTCCGTGTTCAGCACCGGTTCGGATTCACACCCGTTCGCCTGAGCCCAGAACGCGGCCGTCTCGTGCGCTGATAGAAACATGGATTCATGGGGACCGCCAGCCGCGCCGCCTTCGTAGGGGATGACCGGGTCTTCCATGCCGTGCATGACCAATACAGGCAAGGGCGCAGGGACGGGTGCTGCTGCGGGGAAATTTGCGCTTAAACTGCCCATTACCGGGGCGATGGCAGCGAGTCGGGCTGTGTGGGTAGCGAGTCGTTGAATCATCATGGCGCCAGCTGAAGCGCCGGTGGCATAGATGCGTTCCGGATCTATGGGATAGCGAACTTCGAGGTCATCCATTAGCGCAATCAAAAAACGCAAGTCGCGGTCATCGTCATTAACCCCGGAACGCCAAATGCGCCACTGCCCTTTGGGATAGGCGACAATAAACCCTTCGCGGTCCGCCATTGCATCAAAATTGGTTAGTGTCTGCATACCCTGTGGTGTGTCACTGAACTGATGCAGGGCAAGCACCAGTGGCACAGTAGCATTAGCGGGAAGATTACTGGGGACATGCAGCAGATACTTTCGATTTGTGCCATCCACGTTCAGCGTCTCATACCGTCGAGAACAACAGGATACCGCCAGCACAGCAGCCAACACGAAGGCGGCCATCGTGATTAAAAGTTTAGGGTTGTGGTGCAGGTTTAGTATCTTCATAATGGGATTCACGCCTTGAATGCGCCCGAGGTGATGCCCTGGATGAAGGGGCGGGTTGCATAGATGAACAGTACCAGCAACGGAATGCTCGATAACATGTAAGCGGCAAAAAGCGTGCTGAAATCCATGGCGAATGCTGATGTGGCGAGTACATAAAGGCCGGAGGCGATTACATGATTTTTTCCGTCGGACTGGGTGACGAAGGGCCACATGAAGTTGTTCCAGGAACCGATGATGTTCATGATCAGTACGACAGACAGCACCGGTTTTGAAAGGGGCAGCACAATGTGCAAATAAGCCTGCAGATGCCCCGCGCCATCAATGCGCGCCGCCTCGAAGAGGTCCTCGGGCAGTCCGTCAAAGAATCCTTTCATGATGAAAATGGCGAAGACCTGCCCACCGGCCATGTACGGCAGGATCATCGCCCAATTCGTATTCAGCAGTCCGAGGTTGCGCACTATCATGTAGGCCGGTACAAAGGTGAGCACGCCGGGGAACATCATCGCGCTGACAATCAGGTAATATACGAGGCGGTTGCCGGGGAACCGGTTGCGGGACAGGGTATAAGCGGTTACGGAAGAGAGCAACAGCACGCCCAGCGCTGTGCCAATGCACACGATAAAGGAGTTAAGCATGAAGGGGCGTATCA
>CAZBNU010000059.1:0-7922 GCA_964493075.1 uncultured Nitrospirales bacterium
CTTGTTGTGTCGCTTACGGCAGTTTTACCCACGAGGTTAAAACTGATGTTGTGGAGAAGCCGGTAGTCTGGGGAAAACCGCTTTCTGGTGGGCCAATACGCGCCTTGTTTGTAGCACCCCGCTTTACTCTGGGGGATGTGGCGCAACTGTCGGCGCGTCTTGATTTGGATTATGATACGGTAGCCCTCTGGAGCGCGTACAGCCTGGGCTATGATCCCATGGCGTTTGCATCTCTTCCTGACGGCGGCAGGCAAGACGAAGTGCTCACGCGGCTTCGCGACCGCTTAAATGGCCGCCTGGATGTAATTGTACTGGCGAACTTTGATACGGATATTCTGCCGGAGGAAGTTTTCTCGGCTATACTGGACAAGGTTGCAGGCGGCACAGGGTTGCTGCTGGTGCACACACACAACGGCGCTGATTCCCCCCTCCACGTTATTTTGGATGCGCTTCCTATTTATGAAGGCAGTGAGGCTATGTGGGCAGGGACAGGGGCATGTCTTTTTCCGGGTCAAGACCGTCTGGAAGAAGTGGGCCGGGTATTTTTGCATGGGAGCGGACGGATTGTTCATCTTGGTTTTTTGGGGGATCCCCCGCAGAACCACTGTCTTATTCAATCCCCTGGCGATTCACTGGATCTGGATGCTTTTTTTGCAGATAACGCGTATTCTTTCGTGGCGCGGGCTGTTTGTATTGCCGCTGGACGGCGGAAGGGCTTCAGAATTTCAGGGCTACAGGATCAGGCGCCGCAAGGGCCGCAGGATGACGAAATTCCACCCGATTTATTGCCTGAATTTGTTCAGTCCATGCGTGACTCAGTGGTGGCGCAGCCTGCCCGTCCTTTCCTGGTGAGTTTTAACAAGCCTACCGAAAACCATTGTACCATCAGCGCCCAGTTAAGGCGTGTGGCAAGCAACGTGCTGATTTCATGGCATGATCCCGAAATGCTTCCCAAGGGCACGACCATGCACCAGTTCGAGATACCGGTGGGTTCAGGTGCGTATACACTGGATGTTTGGGTACATGACCGTTCCGGAATTGTAGATTGGTATTCACAGGACTTTGTGTTGTCGGGTTGGCCTGAATTTTACGACTTAAAGTTGGAAAAAACATGGCTGCTTCCCAATGATTCACTGGATGTTTCCGTTAATCTGCGGCCTGTTGCCAATCATACGCGCAACGCTACGGTTTATGCGCGGGCTGTGGACGGCTATGGTCGTGTTGTCAGTGAGGCTGCAGTTGAAGCGAACCATCAGGGCGGATTAATGCGTTTGAGGCTTCACTTCACAGACCTGATTTCGACCCTGATAAAAGTGGAAGTTTTTGCGTTGGAGGGGGGCAAGCGGCTCTATTCGGAATGGGAGTTGCAGAGCGCTTTTAGAGATATTCGCTATGTAAGCGTGCGCCAGAAACCGGAACCGAATAGG
The DNA here is from genome assembly GCA_964493075.1 of uncultured Nitrospirales bacterium. Lineage (GTDB taxonomy): Bacteria > Hydrogenedentota > Hydrogenedentia > Hydrogenedentales > CAITNO01 > SLFT01. Next base: position 1,428 of record CAZBNU010000059.1, read on the forward strand.
ATGGATGTCGTTGTTACGATACCAGATATCCGTGAGTACCAGCCAATACAGTACCTCGGGGCACTGTCAGGTCTGGGAGTGAACTGGGTACATGGACCGGCGAGCGAGGCGATGATCGTAAATGTCGCGAACCGGGGGATGAGTTTTCTGCCGCAGGTGGACGGCAAGGCCATCGCGACCGTGCGGGAGGGAAGATACCGGGAGCCTTGTTTGAGTGCCCCCGGTTTTCGGAGTGAGAATAAGGATGCGATTCGTGATGCTACCCTGCGCCATTGGGCAGGATGTTTCGGACGCTATTCCCTTGGCGATAGCAACAGCATCAGTAACGTATCGCCGATGGTGTGTCAAAGCCGCCATTGCATGCAGCGTCTTCAAGAAATGCTCGCGCAGGAATACGACAGTATCGCGAAATTAAATGCTGCTTGGGCGTCTCAATTCGGAGATTGGGATTTTGTGGAGATGCCTTTGGGATTCGGCCCCGGTGAAAAGCAGCCGCCTGCGCCTTGGATTGATTTTCGCAGAGGCATGGATGCTGCATTTGCGGAATACAATGGCTGGGCACGTCAGGTAGTGCAACACACAGATAACGCTGCCGTTGTGGGTGCACGCTTTCGCTCCGATTCTGTGGCGGCACGGGGCTATGACTGGCCGTTACTTTTTGACGTTCTCGACTTCGTGGTATGCGATTATTCACCGCTTATGCTGGACAAAACGCGCAGTTACAGTAAACGTGCCGCCTGGACGGGTACGGTGCTGCGGCAAAAGGAAATGCCCGTTACGCCCGAGTGGTACGCTTGGCTTTCCTGGCATTTGTTGTGTCAGGGGATTCACGCTATATGGCTGGACGATGTGTATGGAAGTAGGGATAACCCGGCGCCCGATTCGTGGCTGTCACCGGATGGGACTGCGGCATCGTCGCTGCAGGTACTTGTGCAAACAGTAAACAAAATCAATGAAACGGTAGGGCCGCTGATTTACGCCGCCGAACCGAACATCGCTGCCATTGGTATTTATGATAGCCAATCTTCGCGACATCTGGCTGCCGTCGACAGAGCGTATGAAAGAAATGTTGCTGAGTCGCAGGAGGCTGTAACTTCCATCTTGCGGCTTGCAGGATATCCTTTTTATTTTGTTGATAAAACGGGGCTTCTTGAAATTTCCCCGGAGAAATATAAAGCGCTCGTGTTACCTTCCTGTCGTGCCCTGGGCGCTGATGAAATTGCTGCATTGAAAGGGTATGTGCAGGCGGGAGGTGCGCTGATTGCCGACTTGGTTCCCGGGGACTGTGATATACACGGAGTTCCTTGGGGAGAATATCCTTTGGCGCAGCTTTTTGGCATTGGCTGCGACAAAGGACCACTGGTAGAGGTTGGCATGCTTTCAGCAGTACTGGAAGATTCCCCGGGCGATCAGGATGCAGGTATCGTGGCTGTGAACACAGCGGTGACACTGGCTGCGGGGGTTGCGTTAGGCGCGGTATCGGAAACGCCAGCGTGGGTAGTCAACCGGCTTGATGCCGGGCATACCCTGCTGCTGAATCATCCATTCAGAAGTGTGAAGAACGAAGAGGGACGTCGCATTGTTCCGCACGAGTACCACGCCATTAAAACTTTTATCGCCGACCTTCCGGGCATACAACAACCAGTATTGCCGGAATCGTTTCTGGGCACAGTAAATACCTTCAGTTTTGGTGATGCAACCATCTACGCCGTACTTCCCGATCTGGATGGCTCTCGTCAAAGTATTCGTCTGCCCATTAGCAAGAATGCCGCGGCCTATAACATGTTTACAGGGGAACAGGTGCGCCGACCCCACCGTGCGCGTTTTCAGGTGACCGATGGTGAACCATTGTTTGTGGCGGCGTTGCCGCAGCCTGTTGAAAAGATTGCCGTTCGTGTGCCTGAAATAGTGCATATTGGACAGCGGCTGCCGATTCAGGTTATAGTAAGTACCGGTAAAGGGCGTGCAGGAAAGCATTTGCTCGGCGTAGATTTGATGCCCATCAATGGCGTGCCGCTGGCACGGTATCATCGGGTTGTGACAGCTGAAGCGGGTGTGGGTGAGACTTTCATTCCTCTGGCGCTCAATGAAATTCTGGGCAAATATTCGATACGGGTGCGTGATATGCTGACTGGCATGGAGCAAACGATCCCAATTGCACTTTCCTCTCCGGAAAGTGAATACGCAAAATGAACGCTGGCAGTTGTCTGCTGCGTAACATATTTTTTCGTTGTTAGTATGGTAGGCATTGAAGCGTTTGAACGATTACGCTTACATGACAGCCGCTATACAGGAAATCTGAAGTATAGGAAAGGTAGATAATGAAACACATCAAAAAGATGACAGCCCGGTATCCGCAGCCAGCACAGATGACGGTTGGTGCTATTTTTACAGCGTTGAGCCAGATTATGCAGGTGGTTGGCACCATGCTGATCGAAAAGCAGGCGATGGATATGGACCCCTACGATTACTGAACTCTCAGACGGCTTAATCGTGCCAGGTTAATCGGCACATTTCATGGTGTTCAGCACGGTATCCGGTATCAGCCAGCAGCAAACACGTTCGCGTCGCCATGTGTAGGAGATAGCGATGCCATCGTGGGTGCGTATGATGGCTGGGTACGAGTATTCGTGCTTGGTTTCAATAGGGTCGTCTTCGAGGTGGGCGATGATATCCCAGGTGTCGCCGTTGTTACAGGATAGCGCAAGCGAAACAGGAGTACGCGGGCCCCAGTTTACACCCACCGGATTCAAAACCAGCAGCAGGCGACCGTCATCAAGACGCAATACATCCAGTCCGCTGTTGTTGTTCGGCAGTCCTGTGGCATACACCGGCGACCAGGTTGCGCCGTAATCCAGTGAGTCGGTGCGCCACACATTTCCAGCCGCCGTGCGCAATAACGCATGTACATGGCCCGGATCGGATTCCCACAGGGTGGGTTGGATGGCGCCCTTTCCCCTTAATTTTTTACGGTCTATGACAAAATCCTGCGAACGCTGCCAGGTTTTCCCAGCGTCTGTTGTTTTGTCTGCAAAGGCCTCCCACAAATCAAATTCGGTTGAGGCGGGCGCAAGCCACGACCCATCGGAAAGAATGATGGGCTTGTTCTTTACCGGGCCGCGACCGCCAGCATCACCTGCGACCAGTTCACACGGTGTTGTCCAGGTAACGCCACTGTCTTCGGATTGCATCCACCAGGTGCGCCAATGAGAAATTTCGGGCCCCACTTTGAAGAAGAGATAGGTGGTTCCGTTTGCGTCGGTGAACAGTACGGGATTCCAGTGGGCGCTTTCTTCAACCTTGGCTGCCAGATGGGGCGCGCTCCATGTGCCCGCCAGTTGTTTTGACATCCATATACCCACATCCGAATGCTTTTCTTTGGTGCCGGCGAACCATGCCGCTACAATACCGCCATCGGGCGTCTGGGTAATGGTGCTTGCATGACATTGTGCAAAAGGTCGGTCGTCTTCGAATACGAAAGAGACCTGGCCGCTTGCGGCAATGATTCGTTCTGTAAACGTGGCGGCAGCTACAGCATGTTCTTCGGTTAGTGTAGAGGGAATGTGCATAATATCCTCCGCTGCTGCAGGCGGCTTTTCATCTGTCGCCAAAGGCTTGTGTGCTGTTTCAGGCTGGTGGGCACATGCCATAGGCAGCGCTATTAGAAGGGCTATCAGGGAGTGTCTGATGTGGATCATAAGGTGCTCCTGTTTGAAGTTAGTGGCATGAACTCGGATGCGTGGAGACGCCGTTTCTGGTAACAGAGCATACGCAAGAAAGCCACAGTATTGCAAGCCGTCTTCATCTGTTACCATCCCATAAATATGCATACTTGCAATGACAGGGTCAACCGTCCTAAAATAGGGGTCATACACCAAGGGGTGTGATGTTATCCCTTCATCAGAAAATTACCAAGGAGAACCTTATTCATGAAGATCGATTTTGGCGGTGTACTGGAAGATGTGATTACACGTAAAGAATTTCCCATGAGCAGGGCCAAAAAAGTGCTCAAGAACGAAACCATTGCAATCATCGGATACGGTGTGCAAGGGCCCGCCCAGGGGTTGAACATGCGTGATAATGGCTTTAATGTCATTGTCGGCCAGGCAAAGGAATTCAAGCGTGACTGGAACCGTGCGGTGAAGGATGGCTGGAAACCCGGTGAGACACTTTTCAGTATTGAAGAGGCTTGCGAACGTGCCACCGTTATCCAGATGCTGGTCAGCGACGGCGCACAGAAGAAAATCTGGCCGACCGTCAAAAAATATCTTGAACCGGGGAATGCGTTGTATTTTTCGCATGGGTTCAGCATTACATACAAACACTTGACCAAAGTGATTCCGCCCGAAAATGTGGATGTGATTATGGTTGCCCCCAAAGGGTCGGGAACCTCTGTGCGCCGCAATTTCCTGAATGGCGCTGGCATCAATTCCAGTTTTGCCGTTGGTCAGGATTACACGGGTCGTGCCGAAGAACGAGCCATGGCGATTGGCATCGGTATTGGTTCTGGATACCTGTTCCCCACCACCTTTGAAAATGAAGTATTCAGCGATTTGACCGGTGAGCGCGGTGTATTGATGGGTGCGCTGGCAGGCATTATGGAAGCCCAGTACGAAGTGCTGCGCAAGAATGGACATAGCCCCAGCGAAGCCTTTAATGAAACAGTCGAAGAACTGACACAGAGCCTGATTCGTCTGGTGGATGAAAACGGTATGGACTGGATGTATATGAACTGTTCCGCAACCGCGCAACGTGGCGCTCTTGACTGGAAGCCGAAATTCAAAAAGGCGACACTTCCGGTATTCAAAGAACTCTACAAGCGCGTAAAGAGCGGCGAAGAGTGCAAGCGCGTTTTGAGCAGCACGGGCAAGAAGAATTACCAGGAACAGTTGCAAAAAGAATTGGATACCATCCACAATTCCGAAATGTGGCGCGCTGGTGCTGCATCGCGTTCACTGCGTCCCAAAACGTCAGAAGCCAAGCGGGTGAAGTCCACGGTAGGTACCGGTGGTCGTACCAGCAATTAATTTGGTTCCTGCACGCAGTTGTGTCTTGGCACGCTTGTTTGTGTTACAATAAACTGCTGAAAACAGCGATTTATGAGTTTCTCGTCAGTTTGTGTTATATTGTTGGCATGAGCATGGCGTGCGTGATGCTGGCCCTGCTCTGCGTATGTTCGTGATGTTTTTAATGTTTGCGTTAGGCTGCGCATTAGTGCGTGTCGTAGCGTTACTGCAGGTATATGAAATGTACATGTGAAGGAAACGCCCTTGAAGCGAGAAAATCCTGAAGCGAGATTAGGCCCACCGGATGGTCTTAATTTCGAAACCGCATGGTCAGGTTCTTTTCTGGACATTCAAGTTATTACGGATGTCGGTAGAAAACGCCAGAACAACGAAGATTCGTGTCTGCTTTACGTGCCGGAAGACGAAGGTTTGCTTGATTCCCGTGGCGTGCTGGTTGCTGTCGCCGATGGTATGGGCGGTGCTAGTGCGGGCGAATATGCGAGCCGGACAACGCTTCAGTGTCTTGCCAAAAAATACTTTGACAAGAACCTTCATACGCTGGTGCCCAACGCCTTGAAATTGGCGGTAGAAAGCGCCAATGAGTATGTTTTTGATGAAGCCGAGGCGAATCCCGATTATGCTGGCATGGGCACTACGTTAAGTGCCTTGGCTGTCATGGGGGACTGGTGCTATATGGCTCAGGTGGGCGATAGCCGTATCTATCTGAAACGTCAGGACCAGCAGTTAAAACAACTTACTAACGACCATTCACTGGTGGCCGAGCAGATTCGCAGTGGACTTATCAATGCGGAAGATGCTCAGAACCATTCGCTCAAGAATTTAATTACCCGTGCTGTTGGCATAAAGGAAGATATCAATGTTGATCTTTTTGCGCTTCAATTGCAGATGGGTGATACGCTGGTGATTTGTTCTGACGGCCTGTCCAACATGGTCAGCGATGAAGACATTAATGTCTTTCTTGGAAGTGATACCGTAGCGCAGGCGGCGCGTCAACTTGTTGATTCGGCGTTGGCTGCTGGCGGTCTCGACAATGTGACTGTTATCGTGGTGCGTCTGATTGCGCCGCCACCGGTGACAAATTATCAGCAGGGTGGAAAAATTGTTTCCTTTGAACAGCCAGGATTGCTCTCGAGGTTGCGTTCGCTGTTTAGTGGATAAAGGCATGTGCCTTTATATTGCCGAATTTTTCCTGGTAGGATTTTCTCCTCAGGGATGCCCCGTCCATTTTCCCGCCCATATCGCCGAGGAACCCAAAAATCTATTATGCTTGTGCTATCAAACTCTTGAATTGAGCAAGCGATTGTGCTACTCTTATGCGCCGCAATAGTAGAATTATGGTAGTTGCTGGTTCCAATTTGACTGGCAAGTGGTAATAGCATTAGTCTTCCAAGATGACAGGAGTGTTCGTTCCGATGAAGAAAAAGCCTGCGAAGAAAACGGCGTCTGCAAAAACGACATCTAAGAAACC
>CAZBNU010000059.1:8022-20531 GCA_964493075.1 uncultured Nitrospirales bacterium
AGTAAAAAAAGCACCCGCCAAGAAACCCACGGCAAAGAAACCCGCAGTAAAAAAGACTCCCGCCAAAAAACCTACGGCGAAGAAACCTGCAGTAAAAAAGACTCCCGCCAAAAAACCTACGGCGAAGAAGCCCGTAGTAGCAAAAGCGCCGGTTCGCAAGGTTACCCAGGCGAAGGTACCGGAAAAGAAAATGGTGGTCAAGAAAAAGCCGGTAAAGAAAACGGTTGCAGGAAAGCAACTTAACAAGTCGGACGTCACAAAATTTCAGAAGATGCTTCTTATTGAACGGGACAGACTTATTGCCAGCATCAATAATATTGAAGAAGCGTCGCGAACGGAATCCGGCCGGGATAACGGCGCTGACTTAGCCAGTTTTGCGGAGACTGGCACTGACAGTTTTAACCTTGAGACGGCGCTCAACATCGCGAGTAGCGAATCACGCCGCCTGCGGGACATCATGGATGCTCTGGATCGCATTGATCAGGGAACCTATGGCATCTGTGAAGGCAGCGGAAAACTCATTCCTAAAAAACGTCTGGAAGCATTTCCCTCTGCTAGGTACTGTGTTGAATATCAGCAGGAACTTGAAAAAGAAGAGGCTATGAACGAGTTCCGCTAAGCCCGTTACGCTACCGATAATACGCTTTTAAAAATGTTGATGTGGATAGAATCATTAATGGCGCGATTTACTGTCGCGCCTTTTTTGTGGAAATTATCGCAGCAATAAAATGGCATATTCCCGGGGCAACATGCTACTATTATCCGTGCGTCGCTTTTGTCCGTGAATTGCCGGATGGCGGCGTTGTTTCGCGCGTGTTGTAAACAAATCCCCCAATAACCAGAAAGAGCAGGCATGTGCGCGAGAATATTTTCGCGACTGTCCCTAAGTATAATGACATGGCAAAAGACAAACGGGAATCCAAGAAAAATGAATCCGCGGAGCTCAAATCCTTGATTCCAGAGAGTGCAGCCTACCTTGGGATTCTTTTTTTTATCGCAGGTGTAGCGATAATGTATATAAGCGGCCGTGCCCAGGGTGTGCTGGTGGACAGAATGAATTATCTGGGTATTGCTTTCGCTGCTGTGGGGTGTCTGCTTTGGTTTACGAGCGGTATGGACCGCGTGCAGGTGTTGGAGTGGCTGCGAAGCGGCGTCATAGCGCTTTTGCTGGCGCTGGCCATTCGTTGGGCGGTGGCAGAACCCTACAGAATACCTTCTGGTTCCATGGAGACTACATTGCACGGCGATCCCCGTTTTGGGCGCGGCGATCGTGTGTTTGTAAACAAGTGGGTGTACGGCCTGCGTTACCCTTTTATGAACAAGCGCATCTGGAATGGCGCGCCGCCACAACGCTGGGATATCGTTGTATTTAAATCCATTGAAGAGGATGCCATTCACAAAACTCTCGTAAAGCGTATTGTGGGCATGCCCGGTGAGATTATTCAAATCCGTGACGGCAAAATATTTGCCAATGGCGAAGAAGTTGAACTGTCCCCGGAATTGCCGCCGGATACCTACTATACCAACCCTCTTGATGGCCCCTTCGGTGTGCAGCCTTCCGAGGTATTTTCGCATGTGCCGGAAGACCATTACCTGGTGCTGGGCGACAACAGCGCCCAAAGTCGCGATGGTCGTTATTTTGGCTGGTTGCCCAAAGACCATATCGTAGGGCGCGTGGCCTGTGTCTGGTGGCCGCCGCCGCGCTGGCGCGATTTCACCGGTTTTTCACAAACCTGGTGGTGGCGCGGCTTGGTGTTGCTGGTTGTGCTCGCGGTGCTGTTGCGGATTTTCGCAGGGCGGCTGTGTCCTGTTCATAATCCGACCGATATCAACAAAATAGACCACCTCGTTATTTCTTTTGCCCATTATGGGTACCCCATACCCTTTGTCAACAAACTACTTACGCGCTGGTGCGATCCCAAACGGGGGGAACTTGTGCTGTATACCGCTAAAGAACCAAAGGAAGGGAAAACCCACCTTCTGGTTGGGCGCATTGCCGGACTGCCTGAAGAGCAGGTGCAAGTGCAGGAAGAGACGTTTACGGTGAACGGCGAGATACAGCCCCTGCCGTCACCTGCGCCAGAACGGTACGCGGGTAGTTATGGCAATGCCCGTTACGGCAGAAGCAAGTCTCGGGAATACAGCGTGGTTCCAGAGGGGCATTACTTCATTCTCGCTGATGAGACGGTTCCTGATGGGTTGCCGCCGGACAGCCGCACTCTGGGATGGATTCCTCTCGACCAGATATCAGGCCGGGCGATATGTTGTTGGTGGCCGCTGAGGCGCATAGGGCGTCGTTAGCAGCGTGGCAGATAACAGTCATAGCACGGGCGGGGTGGGTGTCTATATACACATCCCCTTTTGCCGGACCCGTTGCCCCTACTGTGATTTTGTGAGCAATGCGATTCCCGGAGAAGTGCCACCGGAGTTTGTGGCGGCCCTTTGCACTGAGATAAACCACTATTCTGGTGCTTGCGAGGTGACCAGTATTTTTTTTGGAGGGGGAACGCCGTCCCTGCTTTCTCCCGGTGATTTGGACAGAATTTTCAACGCTCTCGCCGACAGGTTCACATTTCTGAATCCGGAAATCACGCTGGAAGCAAATCCCGATGATGTGAGTCCCGCATTGGTGAGGCAATGGCAGCAACAGGGCATTAACCGTATCAGCTTGGGCGTGCAGAGTTTCGACAACGCTACTCTGCACTATCTGGGACGCCGCCATGATGCCGCGAAAGGGTTGCATGCAGCCCATCAGATTGCCGAGGTCTTCGATAACTGGAACCTGGATTTGATATTCGGTACGCCCGGTACTGCCGCGTGGATGACCACCATGCAGGAAGCCGTTCGGATCAATCCCTCGCACATTGCAGCTTATTCGTTGACCTACGAACCGGAGACGCCCTTTGGGAAACGCATGGATGAAGCACTTGATGATGATATCCTGTTACGGTTGTACAAAGAGGCTGAATCCGCGCTGGCGTCCTATGACCATTACGAAATATCCAATTTCGCACGTCCCGGATTTCAGTGTCGTCACAATCTTATTTATTGGCACAACGATGAATACGTCGGATTTGGACCGGGCGCTTATTCCTACATTACGGGGAACCGGATGCGTAACGCGACAGAATTGACGGATTACCTTATGCGGCCGGGCAGGAAGATGCAGGTGGAGCCTTTGAGTAAGCGGGAGCAACAGGTGGAAACATTGATTCAGCATTTCCGGTTGCGCGAAGGCATTAGCGAAGCGTATTATCGGAAACGCTTTGGCGAATCGCTGTACGATAACTTTGGGGCGACCCTTGAAGTGTTGGTGCAACGCCGCTTGTTGCGCTGTTCCGGCGGGCGTGTTTTCCCCACGCGGAAGGGATTTTATCTTAACAACGAAATAGGTCTTGCATTGGTGGATGCACCTGATAGCGAACTTAACCACTACTTGTAACAAAGGGGTGTCATGCCTGTTTTTCGTCTTACAGATCATATTATCTTTCCTCCAGGCCATCTTGCCGAGGAGGGACTACTGGCGGTGGGTGGCGACCTTTCGCCGGAGCGTTTGCTGGCGGCGTACAGCGGTGGAATCTTCCCCTGGTACAGCGAAGACGACCCCATATTGTGGTGGTCACCCGATCCGCGGATGGTGCTGTTCCCCGAAGAGATACATATCGCGCGGCGCCTGTGCCGTACCATCCGTCAGGGACTTTTCTCCGTCACGGCGGATACCTGTTTTGACACGGTTATCGAACACTGTGCGTCTACGCCTCGGCCCGGGGACAACGGTACCTGGATTTTGCCGGAGATGATAGCGGCTTACAAGCAATTGCATGGGTTGGGGTACGCGCACTCCGTTGAGTGTTGGAAGGGGAACAACCTGGTTGGCGGCTTATATGGCGTTGGCCTGGGCGCCGGTTTTTTTGCAGAATCCATGTACTCGCACGAGGACAACGCTTCAAAAATTGCGGTGGCGGCCCTTGCCCTGCATTGTCAACACCGGGGCATTAAGTTTATTGACTGCCAGATGTATACCAAGCATCTTGCCAGCCTGGGCGCACGCACCATTCCGCGCAGCAGATTCCTTAAACTGGTTGCCGGTGCGGTCCGCCAGCCCGCCGACCGCGGAAGATGGCGTCTTGACGGGGATATTCTGACCGGACTGTAGCGGCAACTTTATTCCATTTTAATGCTCTGATATAAATCAACGATTTTGTCTTCGGCTTGTTCAAAGGCCGTTGCCACATGCGGAGCAAATTGCGACCCCTTTCCTTCAAGAATGATACTGCGGCTTTTTTCGTGGGAAAATGCGTCTTTATAGCATCGTTTGGAACGGAGCGCATCGTATACGTCTGCAACGGTCATGATTTGCGCTGACAAGGGGATGGCGTTTTCTGCAAGCCCATCGGGATAGCCCCCGCCATCCCAGCGTTCATGGTGCCATCGGGTGATTTCAATGCCCATGGTCACAAAGGCATTGTCAGGAAATTCCTTTTCAACGTCACGCAGCGTCGCTTCGCCAATGACCGTGTGGGTTTTCATGATGTCAAATTCTTCAGGCGTCAGTTTTCCCGGTTTGAGCAAAATCGCGTCGGAGATGCCCACCTTGCCAATGTCGTGGAGCGGACTGGTTTGATAAATGTTCTCCACAAACCGCGCATCAATCGCCTCGCCATGACCATTGTCGTGTTGCAGCGTTTCCGCTATGATTCGGCATACCCCGCGTACACGCTCCATGTGGGTGCCCGTGTCGTCGTCCCGTGATTCCGCAAGTTTTGCGAGTGCGAAAATCATGCCGCGCTGGGCGCTGGTGATTTCCTGTACTTTTTGCGCCACCAGTTCTTCCAGATGCATTGTATGCAATTCGAGTTTTGCGTGCAGGTGCCGTAGTTCCAGATGTGTTTTTACTCGGGCGCGTACTTCCTTGAATTCGAAAGGCTTGGTGACATAATCCACGCCGCCAGCATTAAAGGCCTTCACCTTGTCTTCCGCAGCGCTGAGCGCACTGAGAAAGAGGACTGGGATTTTCGCAAGTTTCGGGTCCATCTTGAGGGTTGTGCACGTTTCGTAACCGTCCATTTCTGGCATGTTGATGTCCATCAGAATTAGGTCGGGTTTGCAGAGAGCGGCTTGTTTTAGGGCTTCTGCACCGCTGGAAGCCGTACAGACGGCGTAACCAATGCGCGTTAGCATTTCATAGAGCATACGCACGTTTTGCGGCATATCATCCACAACCAGAATATCAAACGATTCACTCATTGCATTGTCCTTCCTGCAAAATCACCTTCGTTACTGCATATACCCAAAGACGCATAAATCCACCTTCTGGATTCCCGCTTTCGCGGGAATGACGGGCTTTTGCCATTGGTAAGGCAAATTATGTGATCTACCAGACAAATATCTGTTTTCTACAAAAATAAAAAGACCGACAGGTCACTGAAGTTACTGCGGCGCAGCCAGCACCTCCCGCACTTTCACCGCTAACTTATGGGGCGAAAATGGCTTTTCAAGACAATATATTTTCTGTGCCGTCAGTTTATGGTGGTCAACGATATCGGCGGTATATCCCGACATGTACAGGCATCTGATATCGGGACGCGCTATCGCGATTTTTTGTGCCAGTTGCGGACCGTTCATTTCCGGCATGATTACGTCTGTCACAATGAGATGAATGTCGTCCGGATACCCCTCTGCCAGGCGTAATGCCACCAGTGGCGAATCTGCCGCCAGTACGGTATAGCCCATTTTTTCAAGAACGGCCTGGCACAATCGCAGAATGCCTGATTCGTCTTCAACCAGCAGAATGGTTTCATGTCCTTTGAGGATGTCGGACAGGGTGTACTCCCGGGAATCGTGGTCTACAGCACTTTCAATGCTGATGGCGGGCAGGTGTATGGTGAAGGTTGTTCCCTCGCCCAGAGCGCTTGTTACATCAATGATGCCGCCGCTTTGTTTGACAATGCCATAAATGGTCGCCAGCCCTAGTCCGGTGCCTTTCCCATGTTCTTTGGTCGTGAAAAAAGGCTCAAAAATGTGGGCAATGGTATCTTCGGACATGCCGCACCCCGTGTCCTGAACGGAAATTGTTACATAATCGCCAGGAATCAGATCGGTATGTTGGTCGCAGAAATGCTCGTCCAGAAAGGAATTGCTTGTTTTTATCGTAATGGCGCCTCTTTCGCCAAGGGCATCCCTCGCATTCACACACAAGTTGGTCATCATCTGGTCCATCTGGGTCGGATCCATCATAACCCGATCAGGATTGGCATGGGGTTCCCATTGCAGGGTTATGGCTTCACCAATCAGATGCCTCAGTATTTTGAGCATGTTTTCCAAGGACTGATTCAACTCAAGGGCTACCGGTACTGTTTTTTCTTTGCGTGCAAAGGTAAGCAGTTGCCGTGTAATGCCAATGGAATGTTTGGCCGCCTTGCGTGCTTCTTGCAGGTCCGTGTGAATGGCTGATTCCTCGTCCAACTGGGACATGGCCAGGTCAATGTTGCCGACAATGATCCCCAGCATATTGTTAAAGTCGTGGGCAACACCGCCCGCCAGCAATCCGATAGACTCCATCTTTTGTGACTGAATCAGTTGTTCCTGAAGCAGGTGTTGTTCTTTCAGCGCCCTCTTGCGATCCCTGATGTCCCGGGTCACGCCTTGGATGCAGACAGGAACACCTGCTTCGTCAAAGAGCAGCCTGGCGTGTATCTCCACAGGGATGGCATACCCGTCACGGTGGAGCAACTCGGTTTCAAACATTGCGCTGGCATGCTTTTCATTGATGGCATCGTGGAGAATTTCCGCCATATAGGCCATGGCTTCAGGGGTGCAGTGATCGTGCAGATAAGTGCCGGTGTACTCTTCCGGCTTAAACCCGAATAGTTCGGCAGCAGGATTCACATAGGTAAACCTTAAATTCATATCCATCTGCCAGATGGGGTCCAGTGTGTTTTCCGCCAGCAGGCGATGTCTCTGCTCGCTTGCGCGTAACGTTCTCTCTGCGACTCTTCTGTCTGTAATGTCACGAATGATGCTTAGTACGGCTGGTTTTCCTTCGAATAGAACCTGTCTGCTGTTGATTTCCACCGGAATCATTCTACCATTACGATGCACCAGTTCGGATTCAAACAGGGCCTTGTTTTCTATCGCCAATTTTTCCTGCAACTCCGGGCGAAGGGCTTTATATTCCGGGGCTACAATATCAAGCGGACCCATCTGTAATAGTTCTTGATGGCTGTACCCCAATAATTCCGATGCCGCCTGGTTAGCCAGAACGAAGGTATCTTCTTCTGAACGAATTAATACTGCGTCAGAAAGGGATTCAAAAAGAAGACGGAAGCGGCGTTCCGATTCCTGCAACGCGGCCTCCTTCTGCTTGCGTTCGGTAATATCGCGCAGAATGACATGAATGGCTGTGGCGCCCCGAAACGGAAACGGTGACGCTGTTACTTCAACATCCACCGTGGCACCGTCAAAACGGATAATTTTCTTTTCAATGGGCGGCACGGGTTGTTTTGAATTGCGCAGTTGTTCGATGCGTTTTTTTGTGATTTCGTGATATTCGGGGGTAAACAATTCCACATGGGATTTTCCAAGCAGGTCTTCTTCGCTTGCTGCCCCAAATAAATCAACACAAGATTGATTGACGACAGAGACTTTATCATCGTAATTGATGAAAATAGCATCCTGAAAATCCATGAATAGATTCTGATAGCGGGCTTCTGTTTCGGCGGTGAGTTTTTCAGCGCGTTTACGCTCGGTGATGTCCATAAACGCGCCCTGTACCCCGATAATCGCGCCGGAGGCATCTCGTTGCGCTTCACCCAGGGTGCGCACCCAGACACGCCGTCCTTTTGCGGTGATGAGTTCAAGTTCTTCGTCATAGGGCGTGCCCTCTTTGGCGCATGTGAAGAATACCCGACGGATTCTGTCCTGCCATTCCGGTGCATAGAAGTCGAGAGCCTCTTCCAGATCAGGGTAATACTCCGGCGGCACTTCATGAATGGCGGCAACTGCATCTGACCATTGCACCTTGTTGTCTTTCAAAGAGACCTGCCAGCCCCCCAACCGTGTCACCCTTCCTGCAACCCGCAATAGCATTTCGTTGCGATGCAACGCCTCTTCAGTTACTTTTTGGGCTGTTACATCATGGAAGATGGTTACAAACTGTCCTTTTTGCGGGCAATAAGCAGTGACCTGATAATAACTTTTTAGTTCCTGGCTGTATTGTTCAAATTGTAGCGTTTCTCCTGTCAGTGCAACATGACCATAGTTTTCGATCCATTCCTGTTCGATATTAGGAAGAATTTCCAGTGCTGTTTTTCCCAATATGGCGTTACTTTGCAACCCGGTCATCTTTTCAAAAGCAGGATTGACTTGAAGGAAGCGGTAGTCGCACGGTTTCCTGTCGGCGTCCAAGATAATTTCATGCAGCGCAAAACCGGCAGGTATACTGTTGAAGAGTTGGGTAAATTCCCGTTCTCGCTGTCGTTCCTGGGTGATGTCTCTTGCGATGCTGAGCAGGTAATCAATATTCCCGTTCTCATTTCGTTCGGGCACAATCCGCCAGTTGAACAGGATAAAACCCTTGGGGCTGTTGTACTCAAATTCCGTCTCAAACGGAATGCCCGACTTAAAAATTTGATCCGCAACAGTTTCCCAAAAGACACAATCAACTTCTGGAAACCCAAGTTCGCGGTGGGTTTTTCCGATGTAGGCCTCCGCCTTTATTCCGGTTACTGCTTCGACATTGGAACTGACAAAAACGGTTCGGTACTGCCGGTCGAAGCGCGTGATAATGTCGGGCGTATTTTCCACCAGCGAACGATAGCGTGCCTCGCTCTCGCGTAATGCAGTATAAATCTCTTCCTGCAACTGCTGTGGTTTTTCCCAGAAACTGTCATTACCGGCTATCACACATCTTCCTCCATGACACCATTTTCATACACTATATGATTATACCATAATTATAGCGTTTGCGGCGGGATTTTTTTTGGTTATATTCCGCCGAAATATCCCTTCCTGTTGTGTATCATAAAAGGTGGGTTACGCTACGCTTCACCCAGCCTACAACATCCGGTATTGATCTTTTAAGGCCGGCCATGTTTGATGTACTTGCCGGTTTCATGATAGATTGCCCCTGTGGTCGAAATACCGCTTGTAGCGGCAAGGAGTTTTCTTATGTCCGAAATAACCTCTGATACTACAGTACAGGTGCGTGCTGCCTGGTGGAAAACCATTGGTCCAGCGTTGATTACCGCCTGTGTTGTGTTTGGTCCGTGCAACTCGCCCTACAGAATCCTCTTTCCAGTTTTGACGATTTCCCTGACGAATGGATCTGTTTCGTCAAAGTCAGTCCGTGCGAACGCATGAGGTTCTATCCTCAAGTCAACATCCCATGTGAGCCGCATGAGCTCTACGTCCTCATGAAAGCCGTCAACCTTATCCCGGTCCAGGAAGACCGCCAGATCGATGTCGCTATCCGGCCCCGCCGTGCCTTTGGCAAACGACCCGAATAGATACATCCGCCATACCGCGATGTGGTGCTCCTCCAAGCGAAGTGCGTATTCGCAGATTATCTGGTGGATCATCTCGCTATCTGTTGTAACAGCCATTGCCTGAACTCCTTGATCTTTCCAGTATACAACGCCGTAAATTCCCGATTCGCGGTCACGGAGAACTCACGCTTGTGATCAGGGTACCGTGTACGGATGTTGAACGCTGTCACTTCAGCGAGGAAGATGCGTTGGCTATCCGTCACCTCAAGCCCCGCCATATCCGCAATCCTTACGAGGTTGTGGATACGCAGGCAGTCTACAGCTACATTCTTAACATAATACGCCTTCAACAGTTTCTCGACCACGAGATGACCAAGAAAAAGCGACCATGCGTAGTGTCCATTGGCAAACAAACTCTCCATGACGATATAATCGTCGTTGGAGGTGTCTACCCAATAGCGGACGAGTTCGTCTTTTGTCATGTCCAGTCTCCATTGCCGGGTGTCATGGATTCCTATAGCAGCCTCAAGTGTCCTATTACCCGGGCATAGGATAAATCACCGGGCGGCGTTGACACAAGAAACCGCCCTTCAAAGTGTGAATATACATGCGCCTTCCGGTTTGATGCGGATGATGCATTCATGTTAGATTCCTATTGTCGTTGCGTTCCTTGTGTTGCTTTTTTCCTTTCCAAGGAGTTTTCTTATGTCCGAAATAACCTCTGATACTACAGTACAGGTGCGTGCTGCCTGGTGGAAAACCATTGGTCCAGCGTTGATTACCGCCTGTGTTGTGTTTGGTCCGGGAAGCCTGGTTATTAGCGCGAATGTGGGCGCAACCTATGGCTATGAGCTGCTCTGGTTGCTGGTAGTGGCAGGTGTATTCATGGGTACGTTTATGACCATGTCTGCCCGGGCAGGGGTCACCGCTGGCGCGACGCATTTTACCGTATTGGCGCAGGAAGTGGGCCGTCCCTTTGCGGCGCTGCTTGGGCTTGTGTTGTGCCTGACCTGCGGTGCTTTTCAATTTTCCAACAACCTCGCCATAGCACTGGCAGTGGGTTCGCTTTCTCCGGATGAGTACAGACTACCCATTCAGATTGGCGCCATGGCGTTATTAAACGGGGTGCTGATAGCCTTCTTATTTCGCGCCCAGCACATCTTCAAGACCATTGAAGGGGTCATGAAAGTGATGGTGGGCGTGGTGCTGGTGTCGTTTCTGCTCAACCTGTTTGTGTCGCGTCCAGACGCTATGGGCATGTTGAAAGGCTTGATACCTGGGAAACCGGCAACACTTTCGCTGGGTATTCCGAAGATTATTGAAGGCACGATTACGGACCCGATGGTGTTGCTGGCGTCCCTTATGGGGACAACGTTTTCAGTGGCGGGGGCGTTTTTTCAGGGCAACCTGGTGCGGGAAAAAGGATGGGGCAAGGATGATTACGATCGCGGCATTGGGGATGCCATTGCAGGGGTTTGCGTACTCACCTTTGTGAGTGCCATGATTATGGCGACCGCAGGCACGGTGATCCTCGGACAGCCAGCGGACAATCTGGCGACATTGGCAATGACGCTGCGGCCATTGCTGGGCGCTTTTGCCTTTTATGTATTTTGCGTTGGTCTTATTCCTGTTGCGCTTAATCCCTTTCTGATTAACGCCATGATTGGTGGAACGGCGTTGGCGGACGGTTTGGGGCTTCCGGGGAAACTCAGCGATTCCTGGCCCCGTATTTTCACTGTGGTCGTGTTGCTGACAGGATTCACCATGGCATCCATCGGGTTGTGGTTTCGAATCCCGCCTGTGAATCTTATGGTTTTTGGACAGGCCATGACGGTCATCGGCAATCCGTTGATGGCAGGGACTTTGTTGTTTCTTGCCAATCGGAAAAAGACCATGGGGGAGAGGCGCAACCGCATTGCAAGCAATTTTTTGGGCGCTGTCGGTTTTCTGGTAGTGCTGCTGCTCGCAATGCGCATGTTGTGGTATCTGTGGCTGCGCATTAGTTTGCTGACCGGTGTGGCGGGATGATGGGTTAACGACAAAGCAACAGGCGTTGCGCTAACAGCGCGGCATGTTGATTAGACAGTTCTGCGGCCATTTCGCGCAAAAACGAGTCTGATATAAGGTTGTTTTGTAAGAGCACACGAACGAACTCAATGTCCTTTTCGCGTCCTGCTAGAAGTTTACTCACCGCCAGATCATGTGGGGATAAGCACCACCCGATGGTTCCGCCAGTGTTGATATTTTCAAGGCGAACCAATCGTTTATTCCAGTTTTTGGGCAAAACAGCAGTTCCCGGACCTACGCCGTGTCCGTAATAACCAAAAGTCTGATGAAAAGGAGAGAGTTCGCCAATACAGCCGTCAATCAAATCGGCCTTTTCAGGATCGTGGAGAGGGTACAAATCTAGTTCCATGGAAACCAATAAAGATGCCGGTGGATCAGGAAGGGAACCTAAGATAGATTGACTTCCCAACACCACCATTTCCCGGCATTCAGTGATACTTCCGGCAGCGCGCAGGACATGTTCAACCTGCTGCCTATTCATGATCAAACCGCCGGTAGATAGCCCACCGTTCCTGCGGGGAGAGAATGCCGCAGAAAGGGTTGCTTTGTCGCAAACGCTGTCCGGCTTCACTTTCATCAAGCAGTATTGGGCGGACATACTCCCAATCCTGTTGTAGAATTTGCATCCACTCAGCGATGGCAGGCGCGGGATTGACTCGGTACCAACGGGCGCAGTTCTCCCTTGCCCGGCGCAGGCCTTCCCGCTGCTGGTCGCCATCAATTTTTGCGGCAACTGCATTTGCCAACGCCAAACTTCTTGCATCTATTTGTTGATGCGTTTGCACGATGCTTGTGACACTCCATGAGATTATTGAGATAGCATTTACGTTGATTATGTACTATGCACTATAGTGCGTTTCAACTTGTTGTATAGAGGCTCTCCATAGTCATAAGTTATGTAAGCAAGAACAACGCATGCGTTTAAGGACAAAGATCGCTGAGTACCCTTGAAACATT
>CAZBNU010000060.1:0-17644 GCA_964493075.1 uncultured Nitrospirales bacterium
ACCGCCTCGTCATCAGGCAACAGGGGCAGGTCTTCCAGCGTGGTTGCGTTCGCCACGAAACAAAAACTTATTACCACAAAAAAGACGGCTTTTGATCTCATGCTACTTCTCCCGGCACTGCAAGTTGCGGACGGGTTTCCCAGGCGCCTCGCGTGAAATCGGGGATGTCCACTGCGGCGCTTCGGTTGGCTACGCTTCGTTCGCTGGCTTCGGCGATGGCGCTCCAGGCGGCGGCATCGTATACATCCTGGTCGAGGGGTGCGCCAGCCTGCAGGCATTGAATGAGGCGCAGGTCTTCCAGAAAGTCCATGCCGCCGTGTCCGGCAGAAGCCGCCTGCGCGCCATGTTCACGCCAGAGTCTGGGTTCGTATTTTTCAAAGTAGTTTTCCATGGGTTCCCATTCATGGTCCGGGCTTATCCCTTCCAGATACACACGGTCAGGATAGCCGCAGGCAATTCCTTTTGTACCCTGCACCAGATTGATGCGGCTGTAGGGACGCGGGTTATTGCAGTTGTACACAACGGTGATGGTGCGTCCCTGTTCCGTATGAATCAGGGTGGTGTTCACATCGCCGGAGAGATAGGGCGTTGCCCGGCGTGGGTCTCCTTCCGGGATGTTTTCCTGCACGTATCGGTTCACGCCAAGGGCGGCGCTGCTCATGGAAACAAGGTGCGTCATGCGGTCACCACGGTTGATATCCATACACTGAGCAACGGGTCCCAGTCCGTGGGTGGTGTATAGGCTACCATTGCGTTTCTTAATGTGCGCGCCGAACCATTCACGACCTGGCGTCACGCCAGTGAACAAAGCCCGCAGCTCGTGCAGATAGCCGCATTCGCCGTGAATGATGTCGCCCAACACCCCCTGACGCACCATGTTCAGCACTGTCATCTCGGCCCGTCCGTAGCAACAGTTTTCCATCATAACGCAATGTTTGTTCTGCTTTTCGGCGGTTTCCACCAGTTGCCAGCATTCTTCAATGGTGACACAGGCAGGCACTTCCGTGGCAGCATGCTTGTCGTTCATCATGGCGGCAACGCATACTGGCGCATGCCATTCCCACGGCGTGGCGGTGTACACCAGATCAAGATCTTCATTCTCACACAGCCGCAGGAAATCATGGTCGCCATCGGTGTAGCCGGTTGGACGGGGCTGCCCTGCTGCCTCCACAATGTCCTGGGCTCGGGTTACACGCTCTTCGATGATGTCGCACACCGCCTTGATTTCTACACCTTCAATACGTACAAGATTACGCAGATGGCTTGTTCCCTGACTACCGACGCCAACAAAACCAATGCGAACTCGTTCAATGGGCTTTGCCGAGAATAGTGTTTGCGCATTTTTCGGTTCTGTGGATGCCAACGCCATTACCCCCGGCACAACAACACCAGCGGCGGCGGTGAGTTTAACAAAATCGCGCCGGGTCAAGTGCGTATCTGTGCTGCGTTTGTTCGCTTTCATGACCATTTCCTTTCACAGGGGTCCCGGTTAAAGTATGCTATCGTGTGATGCAGATTTTCGGTCTGCCTGTTCATGGCAAATCCAAGGCAGGCTGGAAACCAGCACCACAAAGTTCCTGAATGTGGATTATGACATGCTTTGATCACCAAAACAAAAGCGGCCGCAAACGCTATATTGACGTTCACGACCGCTGAGTCTTAAAAGAAGATCAGTTTCGATCTGGATGGGGCGCAGGATACTTATCATCCGGCACCACGCGCACCGGCGTGGTGACAAGAAAGTCCGGAGGAGGTGCGCCTGCTTCAGTTTCAAAGCGCAATTGGCCATAGAATCCACGCCAACCTTCACTGGGCACTTGTACTTCCATAATCCAGCCACCTTCTTCAGCGTTGTAGGGCAGCCACTGCGGCATCCACAACGGCGGTTGCGCAGATTCAAGACGGAAATCACGCTGATTTGGCGCATAGGCCGTCCATACTCTGATAACGCCTTCGCGCGGCATGGGGTCTGCGGTGACCTTTGTGCGCGCGTAAGTGATGGTCTGTCCGTTCACCACTTCATAACGATCAGGCAGGTATTCCCAATTATAGGTGGGCATGACAACAGGCTCTGTCGTTGCGGAATTCATGTTTTTGACATGTGCGCGATAAAACGCGATAATGGTTTCCAAGGTTTCCATATCCACCATCAGCCCATTTGTAAGGCTATGATCTGTATTCGCGGCGTAATGAAGGTAATTCTGCCCGACCATATCGTTGAAATAAAACTTCGACGAATCCGGGAGGAAGAACTGGTCGCCCGTGGAATTGGCAATCAGTTTCGGCATGGTCAGGATATCTCGGTAGGTGTAGGGGTCAACAATTTTCAGCAGAGATTGGCCGCCGCCTGTTTCAAAGCGGCTGAAAATTTCCATGTTGACATAATCCTGCAGTGCCCTGGAATAACCCTGTACAATACCGTTGAGCGGATCATCAAAAGGATATCCCTGATAGGCATTGAAATGGTGCTCTATCTGGGCAGGCATATTCAATACGTCAATCACCATGGGAATAATGGCCGATACACGGGAAGTTCCACCTGTAGCCTCTGCCTGCATGGTTTCCGCCACGGCAGCCAGCCAGGTCGTCCAGCCGCGCTTCGATGCACCTGCAACCACAAAATTATCAATCTCGCGTACCCTGCCCGGCTTGGAAGCCATGAAGTCCTGCACCGTGTCCAATGCGCGCACCGCGGCACGGGTCATGGGCAATAGTGCCGGCCAGTTTGGTTCCGGTGTGCCTGCCTCGTAGCTGTTGATATATTTGTCATAACTGTAGGCAATGATGGCATCTTCCGAACGGGAGCGCCGCTCGTCGGAGAAGTTCAGCGGTTGGTTGGGCACTGCCGCCAGCAACGCCACCACAGACTGACTTGCCGTAGCAATCTCAGCGAGTATAGCAACTTCTTCGCCGTCTATGCCAGAACCAATGCTTCCTCCGGAAACTACCAGCATGGCCGTATTCTCGCGCACATTGTTCGGCTCGATGATGGCCAGTTCATGCTTCCAGACGGTCTGATAAACATCATTGGCATTGCGCCATGCGCCGGAGGTCATGTGTAGAATATAAGCGGATGCCTCTTGTTCATAAAGGTTGTAGGTGGCATCCAGGGAATACTCGTACAAGGGGTCGCAGGCATAGACATACCGGCGAATCACATCCGTCTCCGGCACCACCAGGTCAGAATAGGTGCTTACCGCAATGGAGATGTCGCTCACATTTTCGTAATTCAGATTACCGATAACAACCACAACACGGTTAAGGCATTCTTCGTCCTCCGCAGATTTTGGCTGAAGCCGACGAACGATGATGGTATCATTCACGCTGTCACCGGTTGTATCGGCCACTTCGTAGTCGCGGTAAACACCAGCCGGATCACCCAGTTCAACACCCGCAGCACCTTCTTTGTACACCGCCACGGCAGGGCCATAGCCATCGTCATCGAGGCTCCAGTCGGCGGCATTGAAGGTAAGCATCAGTTCGTTGCTTAAAGAATTCAGATCAAATACAACAACACGTCCGCTCAGAGGCATCACGTCATCCAACGCATCATTTTCATTCGGGCCTAGCGTGAAGGCATCCGTCGGCGAATCAATCTGAACATGTAAAATCGCCTCATCTGCGAAGCGGTCTTCATTGAAGCTGAATGGGGGGCGGAGTACATCACTTGGCCGCAGCAGCGCTTCGCCACTATTAATGTAAGCGCGATCCTTGAGGTATTTCCAGAAGAAATCACGTAAATTTTCAGACTGCGTTTGTCCCGCGTTTGCCTGTTCAGCGAGGGCGTCAATGATGCCTTCATCCATAACCGTATACATGCCTACAAGCGCCTGGGCAAAATCAACTGGATACAGGGCGTCCGCAATATAGTCATTAATTTCCTGTGAAATTGCCTCGATGGTCCCGATAAGCAGCGCCATAGGCTCTTCAAAGTCTTCATCATTGTGCAGGTAACAGAAGAAATCCTGTCCAGAAACATTATAGCCGGGCAGGAGCGGGCTGTAGGGGAAGAAAAGTGGGCTGCTCAGCAGGGCATATTCGTTTTCGCCAAACCCACGGCCAAGTTTTCTCAGCTCTTCTGCAACTGTTTCAAAATCCAGGTCATCGGCAGCCGCATCGCTGTTTGCCAGTGTGTCCTCCACGCGCTGCGCGAGGTAAATGGGCCCGCCGTTGAGCAAGCCTTCCATAAAGTCCACCGGCCTTACTACCCCGTCCACAATTTCATCGGCAGGCACGGGGAGATTCAGCGGCCCGCCGCCTATGGTGGTGATGGCAGGAATGTCATAGCCAGCATAGGTGCTTTTTGTAATCGCTTCGGCGATGGCACTCGCCATGGAAAGTTTCTGCTTGACATCAATCCATTCCGGATTGGCGACAGCCATGCGTAGATTGCGGATGCTGATGGCCAGCAACTGGGCGGGATCCACCACAAGGTGTCCAAAGAAGTAGTCGTAATACTTTGAATCGGCCACATTCTCAATTTCATAAGAGTAACTGGGGCGCATGTTATACATAACGATATTGTGGAAGGTGCCGCCCTGGTTATCCGTATCCACAACCAGCGTTGGCACGCGCATGTCAGCATCTGCAAGAATGTTGGAAATAGCCTGTGCTACCGCCAATGCCACAGAACCAGCATCATTCAATTCTGTTGTGGTAAAATCACGACGGTAAAAGGAATCTTCGTTTTCAATATCGCCATAATAGGCTGCGGCAATTTCCTCCGCCGTGGTAAGGGTGATAATCAATTTCCAGTAGTCTGTCCAGTTGTCGTCAGTACTGTCCAGACTCGCCTGATAGAGATTTTTCAACTCACGCGAGTCCTCGGACGCTGTTTCCGGACGCAGCGCCACGGCGTAGCGGGCCTTTGCAGGCAGGCGCAGCACAGATGCCACAAAACGATTCTGTACAACCCTGCCCGGAATGGGTATGGTGCGCCCGTCTTCCAGTTTGGCCAGAAGAAACAGGGCGGCAGGATCAAGTACAGGCACGGGCAGTTTGTCCAGAAGAGGCATGGAGATGGTAGTGGGAACAGGACGCTCCCACGCGTCATACACAAACAGGTCCGGTGAATTCATATTGTTTGAAATGGCATAGGTTTCGGACATCAGGATGATTTCTTCAAAAGCATCCGGTGCCATGGGGGCTAATTCACGGTTAATACCGAAGGTGACCGCTTCTTTCAACCCGGCGGGCACGGTAATGGATACACCTTCCGAGGTAACCGTGTTGGTTTCCGGATCAGGCGCCTCGAAATCCCCTGCACGCAGCACCGTAATAAAATCTTCCCGGAGTAGGGAATACTCCCCTTGCCCCGTCATGATGGAAAGTTTGACAGGGTAAACGCCTGCAACCTTGTACTCATGAACAGGACTGGGACCGGTGCCTTTTGCGCCATCTCCAAAGTCCCAATACCAGGACTTAATGGAGGTCGTTCCTGGATTCGTAACATCATTGAAACGCACCATGAGCGGCATCACGCCACGCACAGGGGTTGCTTCAAACTCTGGATACACTTCCACCACCGTAGGCGGTTTCGGGCATCCGGTTACAAATAATCCCGCCGTTACCAGCGCCACTACTGTCGCTAACAAATACACCTTAGGCATGTTGGCAAGCCTTTCCTAGTCGTCAGGTACCCAACCACACACTGCACCGCGCAATACAAACACCCGCGGCCTAGTCTGTCAATAATAGTTAGTTTGCGATATTTTACGCAATAAAGTCAAGTATTTACCCAGCAAAACTCATTCAGGGCTATTATACCCCATTTTCATCCCAAATACTACTGTTTATCGGCAGGCAGAGTCAAGCACGTGATCTGCTGGATAGGACGGATTAGACGAATTGGACGGATCAGGATTTTTTTGGATAGTATGGTTTATTTCGGTTCTGTATTCGAGCAAATCTGTTTGTACAGTCGCATGGAGCAGAAATTGGGGCCGCACATGGAGCAATAACCTTCCGGCAGCTTTTCTTCCGAGGGAAAGGACGCCGCACGAAGTTCCCGGCACCGCTCCGGATCAAGGGACAAGGCTATCTGGTCAGACCAACGGAATTCGTAGCGGGCCTTGCTCATGGCATTGTCGCGAATATGTGCGCCTGGAAATCCTTTGGCGATATCCGCCGCATGCGCCGCCAGTTTATGGGTGACCACGCCTTCACGCACATCCTGCTTGTCCGGCAGCCCAAGATGTTCCTTAGGTGTTACATAACAAAGCATGGACGCGCCGTTCATACCGATCATGGCTCCTCCCAGGGCGGAAGTTACATGGTCATACCCTGCTGCAATATCCGTAGGCAGGGGACCCAGCGTGTAGAAGGGCGCTTCATGGCACCACTCCAGCTGCTTCTGCATGTTCTCCGCAATCAGGTGCATGGGTACGTGACCGGGACCTTCGTTCATGACCTGCACATTTTTCGCCCAGGCGCGTCGCGTCAAGTTCCCCTGTGTTTTTAATTCGGCAAACTGTGCAGCATCGTTGGCATCGCGTATGGAACCTGGCCGCAACCCGTCACCAATAGATACGCCCACATCGTACATGGCAAGGATGTCGCACACCTCATCCCAATGCTCATACAGGAAGTTCTCCTTGTTATGAGCGCTACACCATTTTGCCATGATGGCGCCGCCACGACTGACAATGCCGGTCAGGCGTGTTTTCACCAGCGGGAAATGGTCTTTGAGCGCGGCGGCATGCAGGGTGAAGTAATCCACGCCCTGTTCCGCTTGCTCAATGAGAGTGTCGCGCACGATCTCCCAGGTCAGCGCTTCCACGTTGCCATCGGTTTTTTCAAGTGCTTGGTAAATAGGCACCGAACCGATAGGCACCGGTGAATTGCGTATGATCCACTCACGGGTATCGTGAATGTCAGCACCGGTGCTCAAGTCCATCACGGTGTCCGCGCCCCAGTGTATGGCCCACACCATTTTCTCCACCTCGCCTTCAATATCGCCGCACAACGCCGAGTTGCCGATGTTGGCGTTTATTTTAACGGCAAAACGCCGCCCAATAATCATGGGCTCCAATTCAGGATGATTGATATTTGCCGGGATGATGGCGCGCCCTCGTGCCACTTCGTCCCTCACCAGTTCCGGCGTGATGGTCTCACCGCTTTCTGCAGCAGGAGATGCGGCCTTGCACAGTAGATCCGAGTACTGTTCCATGCGCATATTCTCGCGTAACGCCACATACGCCATCTCTTCGGTTACAATTCCCTGTTTAGCATAGTACATTTGCGTGACGCCACTGCCGGCACGTGCCCGAAGCACCGGGCGCGATTCGGGAAAGGCTGCCGCGCGGGTATTCTTCTGCGCTTCAACATACTCGATGCCATCGCGTTTTTCCAGCCAGGGACGCCGCAACGGCGCCAGTCCGCATCGCAGATCAATAACGGTCTTCGGGTCAGAATAGGGGCCAGATGTATCGTACACCGTAATGGGTGGATTTTCTTCCAGCACCTCGCCGGCAGCATCCATCGTGGGGTGTTGTGATATTTCCCGCATACCAACGCGCACATCGGGTTTATCGCCGGTTACATAAATCTTACGGGATTGGGGAAATCCCCCGGTCCCCAAAAAAGCGGACTCCTCTTTTGAAAAAGGTCTTTTGTCAGAGGGTGCTATAGCCATTAAAAAGTCTCCAGAATCTGGACGGGCACTATTTAAGCCCGTACAATGCAGTATATTTCGTTTCAAGATAGTTCATAAAGGACTTGGCAGAAGCGTCTCTGCCGGTGGCGTCCCGGACAATTTCAAGGGTGGTTTTACGCTTGCCCACCGTATGTATCTGTTGCCGGAGCCAGCCCAGCAACGGCGTAAATTCACCCCGGCTTACCTGCTCCATTATACTGGGAATCGCGTCACGTATGGCATCATAAAGTTGTGCAGCATATAGATTGCCCAGCGCATAAGTTGGGAAATAACCGAAGGAACCGTGGGACCAGTGGATATCCTGCAGGCAGCCCTGTGCATCATCAGGTACCTGCACCCCCAGCCAGTGCGTCATTTTTTCATTCCAGGCGGCGGGCACATCGGCTGCTTCCAAGCGGCCTTCAAGCAGCGCCGTTTCCAATTCAAAGCGCAGAATGACATGCAGGTTGTAGGTACATTCGTCTGCTTCCACGCGAATCAGGGAAGGACTGACACGGTTTGCCGCAGCATAGACCTGTTCTGCAGAAACATTATCCAACTGGCCCGGAAAGGTTTTACGCAGCAACGGCATGTAATGCTGCCAGAAGGGCAGGCTTCTGCCTATAATGTTTTCCCACATGCGCGACTGGGATTCGTGGATACCCAGAGAAGGCGCTTCCGCAAGCATTGTGCCCTCGTATTCCATGGGGAATCCTTGTTCGTAAAGGGCATGCCCTCCTTCATGGATGGAACTGAACAAGGCGGAAAACAGGTCACTTTCATCAAGGCGGGTTGTGATGCGTACATCGCCGATTGAAAAGTTGGTGGTAAAGGGATGGGCTGACTTGTCCTGTCGCCCTGCCTCAAAATCATAACCCATGTCGCGCAGCACCTGTTCCGTGAAAGCCCATTGTTTGTCCGCAGACCATTTCTGCTTCAGCCAATCAAGGTCGGGTTGTTTCGGCGCATCCATAATGCGTGCTACCAGCGCACGTTGGAACGGCGCGACCTCATCGAAGATAACGCGCAACTGCGCCACAGTCATGCCCCGTTCATAGTTCTCAAGCAATGCGTTATAAGGGGAATCTTCATAGCCCAGGTATTCCGCTACCTCACGGGCCAGAGCCACCAACGTTTCCAGGTGAGGCTGGAAAAGGGAGAAATCCGACTGACGCCGCGCTTCAACCCAGGCATGGTAGGCATCGCTACGTGCCATGGAAAAGCGGCGCGTATAGGATTCCGGGATACGTACAGCGCGCTCATACTGATACACCACCTCACGCAATAACGCCTGCTCGTCGGCATGCAGCGTATCCATACACTCCTGTGCTGATTGAATCAGCGCGCCCGTGGCAGCATCGGTGAACATCTTATGAGTCAATGCGGAAAGGGTGCCCAACTGACGGCCTCGTGCTTTTGCGCCTTTCGGCGGCATGCACACCTCCATATCCCATCCGAGCACTGCGGCGGCCATGCCCAGGTTATGAATATCAACGAGGCGTTCCTGCATTAACTCAAAGGCGTTTTCTGTTGACATGAATTTTTCTTTCCCAATTGCGTCTAGTAAGGTGAAATCCGGGCAACCGGTTTTCAGACTGCAACATACCGGTCAGGCTTTGAAAACAGGATGCAGCCTGGAGTACCCGGTAACATTCACACATCCCAAAGTGTATAGTGTACAGAAAACAGGCACCGTCAAGCGACAGGAGACAGTGATTATGACCTTCGGCGACAGAATAGCGGTAATCGTCAACACCTTCGTGTTTGATCTGCTTGATGCGGTATTCGGTCTGCTCGCTGCTATATTCGGCGGGTTGGCAGCGATTTTCGGCGCCTATCCCCATAATTAGTATCCCTCCCCATTTCCTTCCATCACCTTAGTACCTTTATTGATCGCTTTGCACAGGTAAACAAATTGAAACATGTCCGGCGCAATGATAGAATATCGCCTGCTTGGAGTGTTTCGTAGGTATGCAAATCACAACCCCCAAAGGAGACAATTGCGATGAATAGGTATCTCACCATGTTTGGATGGCGGAGTCTGTTGACTGTTGCCCTGCTTGCAGTGGCATTTTCTGGATGCAACAAAAAACCGGTGGCGGATTTCACATTGTCCGCAAACGAGGGTGCGGCCCCGTTGACCGTAACATTTACGGACGCGTCTGTTGCCAAGAAAGGCACGATAACCGCGTGGCTGTGGGATTTCAAGGACGGCGCGACCAGCGACCTGCAGAGTCCTGTTCATACATTCCAGAATGAAGGCGTGTATGAAGTCTCTCTGACGGTGACCGATTCTCAGGAACTGACCGGGCAGAAGACCGCAGTAGTTACGATAACCAAACCAGGCGATGCCACAGAGGGTGAAGGTGAACCTGCGGAAGGTGAAACCGAGGAAGGCGAACCTGCCGAGGGCGAAGCCGAGGGCGAAGAGGAAGGCGAGGCTGAAGGCGAAGGGGAACCTGAGCCATTGCCCGAAATATCGCTCATGGGCTGGACGCGCACCGTGGATGGCGATATTCTTCCTGGCGTGAAAGTAACCGTGGTAGATACCGGCGCAGCGACCAAGACCGATGCCAACGGCCTGTATCGCTTCTATGAGGACGTTACAGCAGGCAACCAAATTGTTGTTAAGTTTCAAAAAGACGGTTATGCTACGTCCAGTGTTATTGTAAGAATAAATCCAGATGTGGATACCGTTGCCAACGCAACGATGAAGGCTCTGGCGGAACCGATCGTCCTTGATGCTGGAGACGGCGGTGAAGTCAGTGATGTTCGCGGCAATAAACTAATAGTCCCGGTCAATGCTTTCGTACGGCGCGATAATGGCAAGGCCGTTGAAGGCGATGTGGATGTGCATATTACACCGCTGGATGTTACGAATGAAGCCGACCTTGCCGCATTCCCCGGCGAATTTCTCGCTGTAGCGGCAGGAGCCAAGGCAGATGAACCAGTCAGACTAGAGACGTTTGCGCTTGCGGACTTCACGGTCATGCAGGGCGATGCCGACCTTGATTTGAATCCAGCAAAGGCAGAAGATAGTTTCATCGAACTGGTGCTTCCGGAAAACACCACGCTGACGGCAGGCGAGCAGGTGCCGCTCTGGTATTTCGATGAAGAAGCCGGCCTGTGGCTTGAAGAAGGCGTGGGCGATGTGCTTGCAAACAAGGCGGGCGAACTGGTTTACCGCGCCCCCATCGCGCACTTGTCCTGGTGGAACTGCGACAAACCCATTTCCGAAACCCAATGCATTACGGGACAGGCACTGGACGGCGACGGCGCACCCCTCCCCTTTGCGCGGATTGAAGCGCAGGGCGTTGATTACAATGGCAGCAGCTTCGGCACAGCGGATGCCAATGGTAATTTTTGTGTTGACGTCAAACGTAATTCCACAGTGAATGTTAATCTTTATTTTCAGGGCGGCACTATGGTCATGGATTCCGTGTTGGTAACTGTCCCCGATGCGGCAGCCAGTTGCGGTACGGGTGGCTGTACTGCATTGCCAAGACCGCTCCAGGCAAACTTCGACGGTTGCGTCAGCGGTCAGGTAATAGATGTTTTCGGGCGGCCCCTGGCAGGAATCCAGGTTTATTCGAGCTTGGGTATTACGGCCACCACAGATGTCAGTGGCGGTTTCTGCATGAATACACCTGCCAACGTATATGCTACCTTTTTCGTGGCAGGTCGTCCTCCTGTCAGCACAACCACTCCCGCAGCGGGCTCCTCCTGTTCTACAGGCGGATGTGCACAGGTGTTGTTGAACGTAGACTATCCCGACGATGGGGATGTTGTGGGAATGATAAGCAATACCGCCACGCTCTCCTCAGGTTATACTTACATTTCTGTAAACGCCCAGTTCCGTGTATTGGATTCGGACAGCGACATGACAGAACCTATTCCCGATATAGGATGCGTGTATATTGACCCACAGCAATACCAGGAGGGCGAATGGCAGGAAGGTGAGTGGCAGGAAGGTGAATGGCAGGAGGGTGAATGGGTGGCAGAACCTGAAGTTGCCCTGGACCCTGGTGCGCCCGGTCTGCTTACCGACGGCACAAACACAGCGGAATTAACGCGGTTTTCAGATATGTATTCCGAGTTCAGCAGCCCAATTTATTATGGCACGTTCGGGTTAATGGGCAATGATGCCCAGTTGTTTAGCCCTGGTGACCCCCTTAACCTTTCCTGGCCAGGCGGCGTAGACATTGGCGCCTTTGATTTCAACACAACCATTCCGGGCGTTCCTGCTGTCACCTATCCCGATCTGGATATGGCTTCACCGAACTACATGGACTTCCCCCTGAATACAGATGTCAATGTAACATGGAATCCCACAGGCAGTGACTACGTGCAAATCGTGATCTCTGTCCTCGTATACGATCCAGAATATGAACAAGGCATGGTAATCTGTTACACGGAAGATGATGGGAGCCACATCATCCCAGGAAATCTGCTGCAGCAACTTCCAATTTACGGACCCGAAGACGGCGCAAGCATCAGCTTTAACGTATACTTTATCATGCATGACAGCATCCAGGTACCCTTGACCCAAGGCGGCACAGGAACCGTATACATTACCAACCAGGGAACCGAAGGTGGTTATAGGTATCAGCAAGCCACTGTTCAGTAAGCATCACATAAGGCAATATCCTGTATAATCAGCTGGCCGGAAGCCATCCAGATTTCCGGCCGGTTTTCCTTATCGGAGCAAAAAAAGATGAAATACATACTCAGCCTGGCAATAGCATTTTCAATGGCGACAGCAGCAAGCGATAACAGAACAGTGCCCTTACGCTTTGGTGTTGACGATGCAGGCGGACCGCATCCGTTGTATGAATTGCCGCAAACAGCGAAACTGTTTGAGGAGTTTGGATTCAATTTGTGGGTGATGCACTTTTTGCCACCTGCGGGCAGGTATGGGACTGTGGAACAGCAATTGAAAATACTTCAGGATCGGGGCGTCACATTTGGAGAAGAAAATGTTCCGAAGGACTTGGTGGCTGTAAAGCGCTATATTCGTCAGGTGGACGCCTGGTGTTATGAAAACAATGTGGACTGGATTGCGAACCTCGAATCAGCCAACTGGATTGCTTCCTATGAGGATGGTCTTGGCCGTGAATGGTATCAGCAGCCCGATGGCCGTCATTTTTTTCGTTTTCCCGATGATTTGCTGGAAGAACTAGCCGCGTCAAAAAAATTGCTGGGGCTAATGTTTGATGAAGCAGCGCACATGCAGAACAGCTGTGACCCCGAACTTGCAGAGCGCAGCAATATTGCCGGCTTGGGCCATCCGTTCATGTATGATCCCCAAGGCGACACACTTGAGCAGGCGGCTGAACGCTTTATATCAGCAGTGGAGGTAGAAGGACAACGCTACCGCGACAAAGGATTGCGCCTGTTCACGGAACATGTCTTTCCAGTGTTGTTTCATCCCTTTGCCAAAGCGGGTTACACGGCTGCTCCGAAGGTATTAAAAGAAAGCTGGTCGCCCATCGTTATCGCTTGTGCCATGGGCGCTGCGATTCAGTACGATAAGGAACTGTGGGTAACGCCCGATTTATGGGGTATGAATGGCTATCCGAGTCATTCGCCTGAGGCCTATCGCAGCGCACTCCTGCTGGCGTATCATCTTGGCGCAGACTGCATCTATACAGAAAATTTGGCGTACGATCATGACAATAAGGGTTACGGCAGCCTCGTGCATTTCACCGATGACGACTACAGCGTAACACCTCACGGTGAAGTAGCCAAGTGGTTCATACATGACTACGTCCCCGCGACACCGCGCTATTATACATTTCGCGAACTCAAGCCGCGTGTGGCCATCATCCGGCAGCCAGACGCCTGCTGGGGGCAAGATATCAGTTGGCTGCCTGACACCCTGTTTGGCCACCCTGACTGGCAGTCCACATCCACAACAAAGGCCTGGTTCGCCATCTGGCATCTGCTCACAAGGGGTGTTGTACCGAAGGAAGGCCTGACCTGGCACTGCAACGTCATGGCAGGCAGACCGCAGCAGGTATTCGCGCCACTTGACGGCGTGGTGGTTTATGATCATCTTGTGGAAAAGAAGCATCTGAAGGACGCAGAGGTCGTCTTCCTTACAGGCATCGGCATCAGTGAATCAACCCTCCATGCGGTCACACAATGCGTCCACGCAGGAACAACATGTGTTACGCTGCCGCACCTCGCCCCTAAGAAAATTCGCACACAGACCGGATGTGAAGGTAGTATTGACGATGGTGAAGGTAAATGGATAGTAACCACGGATTTCTGCGCGGATGCCGTCCGTGAAGCGCTCGTGTCCGTGCTGCCTGAACCGGATACTATCAGCTACCGGTTTGGCAATGCGGAAGTCATACTGCAAATACAGGACGGCGATCCAAACAAGGTTGTCGCAACAACAAAGTAGATAAAGTCACAACAGCACAACCGGATCTACTATTCCGCCTTTTCCGTATCCGGCACTGCAGGGGGGCCATCTTCTTCCTGTGGAAGAAGGGCGCTTGGAAATACAAGAGGGATGCGTCTGTAAACCTTGTGTCCGGAAACAAGGTAAT
Organism: uncultured Nitrospirales bacterium; assembly: GCA_964493075.1. Lineage (GTDB taxonomy): Bacteria > Hydrogenedentota > Hydrogenedentia > Hydrogenedentales > CAITNO01 > SLFT01. The sequence goes on from CAZBNU010000060.1 coordinate 14,191, forward strand.
AACGCAGGATCATAATCACAAGATAAAGCCACGTCAGCACCTTTACCGCAAGTACGGAAAGAATAAGGTAACGGTAGAAGGGATCGGGAATGTAATAGTAATAATCAAGTGCTCTTTCTATGCTCATAGGCAGAAAAGCGGTCATGGCCAATATTATGATTTGAACGCTTTTCCCGAGTGCAATATCGGTCTGGTCGCCGCATTCCACACACCTGCAGAAAGTGAACCAGCCTAAAAATGCGGTACAGGCAAAAGTGATAAACCAATGTGAATTCACCAGCGCCCGCATGGTGGCCACATACCCTGCCTCACGCAAGGACGTAAACACAATTTCCGGGAACATCCCCGCCAGAAACAGGGTCACCCAGAGCACAAGCGTGCCCAGCGTCCAGAAATCCACGTTGTTCTTATTGTCTGTCACTTTATTCCGTTTCCAGTTCCATTGGCGCCATGCACCATCACGTTAAAACAACTCTCCCCTGTTCATAAAGCCATTCTACCCGCATCCATCCTGTTCATGCCACTTTATGATCTGGCCGTGTCGCGACGCAATGTAAGCACCACTGCCTCGGGGGGGCAATTGTATCTGACAGGAACGTCCGTGGCGCCTATACCTGAAGTGGTGTGTCCCACCATCTGCTCGTAGCGCCACGGCCCCCATATCTGATCGCGGCTACACCGGGCATTGGACACTATCGCACCCAGCAGGGGCAGCCGTATCTGACCTCCGTGGGTGTGGCCTGCCAGATAGAGGGCAACCCCTTTTTCAGCGGCCTGCATGATGCGCTCTGGCGTATGCACCAAAAGTATGGTGAAGGCGTCTTCCGGACGCGCACACAACGCCGCATCGAGATTGTCACATTTATAGTAATTGGGATCGTCAATGCCGCACACCCATAGGAAGCACCCGTTTTGCTGCAACCGCCGCCCCTCGTTAAACAGCACGGAAACACCAGATTCTTCCAGCAGTTCGCCCGTCGCGAAGTGATCATGGTTGCCCAGGGTGGCATAAATGCCATGCTTCGATTTCACCCCCTGCAACGCCATCTGCAAATGTGCGGCGACATGGTCGGCAGGTCCAAAATACCCATAACGATAATCGCCGGTCACAGCGCACAAGTCCACCTGCAGTCCGTCCAGCAATTTGCCCACAGCTTCGGCAAAACTTGGAAAACGACGTGGAAAATGAAAGTCTGAAATATGAAGGATGCGGAACCCCTCCAGCGCTTCAGGCAGTTTTGGAACCGTAATATCATGGTGTACCAACACTAACTTCCGTGAATTACGAATCCCCCGACGGTACAACCCCAGCGCCATGAGCGCGAATCGTATGCTGTAAATTAAGAAACCGAAAAACAATCCTGCCGTTGCCGTTTCATCTTTGCCTGCTCCCACGCCACGAACAAAGACCTCCTTTTTGCGGCGGCGTGCACCCAGCTCCCCGGCACGGGTAGCCAAGGGTAATGCGGTTATATCAGGCGCTGGCGGCGCAGCCGTTTGGTCATGAAGACGATCAGCAGACATGGGCGCAACTTCTTGTTATAAAACATGCCCGTAGGGCATTACACGGGTAAAGTAACCTGCGAAAGATTTTCACGCAGTTTATGGCGGGTATGGCAATCATGGCTGCTGATTATAGCGAAGGGCGGCAAAATGATTCCACTATAGTTGCGCATTCCCGATATATTTCCTTATACTTGCCCTTTAGAGGTGCAAGGCGTCAATGCCAGGCATCACAAAACCATCTGAATTTTATGTACGACAGGAAAATACTTATGACTGGCAAGGAATTATTGTTAAACGCCCTGCAGCGAATCGAAACGCCGCGAACCCCCTGGTTGCCTTATGTGGGCGTGCATGGCGCGTCCGTGATGGGCATTGGTGGGCGGGAATATTTGGAATCGGCAGCCTTAATTGCTGATGGCCAGGAAAAAGCCGCCACCCTTTATCGCGCTGACGGCATCCCCGTGGTTTTTGATCTGCAAATGGAAGCCGAGGCGTTGGGCTGCAATCTGGCGTGGCCTGAGGACGGCCCGCCGTCGGTGGCTTCTCATCTGCTTACTTCCATCACCGACCTAGGCGCTCTGCCGGAACTCGATTTTTCAAAAGGGCGGTTTCCCGCTGTTGCTGAGGCGACAGAAACCCTGGTGGCGAGCATCGGCAAGTCTGTTGCAATATACGGCCTTATCGCCGGACCTTTCACGTTGCTATCGCACCTGCGCGGCAGTGAACTCTTTCTCGATATGCTCATGAGTCCCGAGGAAACGCTTGCGGCCATGGACTGGTGTGCCGCAACGGCATGCCGCGTTGCAGAATTCTATCTGAATCACGGCGCTGCTGTTATCGGAATTGTAGACCCCATGATCAGCCAGATTTCCGTGGAACATTTTAACCAGTTTGTAAGCGAACCCATCAGCCGGGTTGCCGATGTCGCCCATGCACGCAGCGCTTTGGCCTCCCTCTTTGTTTGCGGTGATGCCACACGCAATCTCGAAGCCATGTGCATGACTCGTTGTGACAACCTGTCAGTGGATGAAAACGTGGACCTGACCCTATTACGCGCGCTGGCCCAAAAACACAACAAGTCCTATGGCGGCAACATTAAACTAACCACCGCGCTACTGCTGGGTACCCTGGATGATGCAAAACTGGACGCCATACGCTGCCTGGACGAAGGGGAAGGCCCGGGATTTATTCTCGCACCCGGATGCGATCTGCCTTTTGCCACGCCACCGGCAAACCTCAGCGCTGCTGCAGACATGGCGCTTGACCCGGAACAACGGGAACTGGCACGGCAAACAGCGCAGTCCGGAAATATGGACTGGCTGAATGAAGTGGTTTTGCCCGATTATGAAGGGGAGGAGACCGTCATTCTCGATGTCATTACGCTGGACAGCGCTGCGTGTGCGCCCTGCCAATACATGATGGATGCAGCGCGTGCGGGCGCCGCCCAGGCCAACGCGCCGGTCACGGTAAATGAACACAAGATCAAACGGCGTGAAGGCATCGGCGTCATGTGCCGACTGGACGTAAAAAATGTGCCCACCATCTGCGTGGACGGTAAGCCGGTATTTATCTCCATCATCCCCGACACCAATACCCTGGTGGAAACCATCGAAAAGCGCTATGCAGAGAAAAGGAAGTGAGGTACGTAGGATAAGTAGGATTGGTAGGACGTGTAGGACGGAGAGATAGTGTCTATCCTATTCACCGATGCAATACAAATGGGTTGCCGTGCGTAGATATAGCCGATTGCCGGACACCGCAATGGATGAAAGGGTATAGGCCTGGTCCAGTTTGTTGACGGCCAATTCCTTGTATTCCGAACCGGCGGTCAGCACCGTAGTAACGGCATCTTCGTTCGTGATGTAAATCTTCCCATCCGCCACCAGCGGCGAAGCGCTCACCACGCCTCGGGCAGTTCGTTCCGGGCCCCATATAATCTTTCCGGTGG
>CAZBNU010000060.1:17744-20476 GCA_964493075.1 uncultured Nitrospirales bacterium
TCTGTGGGACGCTCCACCTTCCAGCGCACCTCGCCGGAAGTCCCGTCAAAGGCAACCAAATAAGAAGGGTCGTCTGTATTGAAACCATGCAACACCTGCACAATCACCATGCCATCATACAACAACGGTGAAGAGCCATATCCAAACTGCTGCCCGAACGCACCGTATTTTTCCTGGAGGTCAAAACGCCATAAGGGATCGCCATCCACGGTAAACGCTGCCAGCATGCCGGTGCCCGTCATAGCCCATACATGTGTGCCGTCTGTTACCGGCGAAGGCGACGAGTCGTTCTGCTTATTGATATTCTCATTGCCCGTATCCAGGCCCCGCTCCCACAAGACGCTTCCGTCCTTCTTGTCCAGACACAACAGCAAGACCTGCCCGCCCACAGACGGGCGATCAGCATCAGAGCCATGTCCGCCCTCCTCACCCTTAGACGGCGTCATGATGAATATCTTGTCGCCCCAGATGACAGGCGTACTGCCGCTCCAGGAAGGCAGAGCCGCTTTCCACACGATATTCTCCGTCTCGCTCCACGAGATCGGTAACCCGGATGCCTCCACGTAACCTGAAAAATTTGGCCCACGCCACTGCGGCCAGTTTTCATCAGCGACGGCGCCAAAAGCAACAAATACCATCAACATTATTATCGAGGCCATTGCAGATAACATGCGCAAAGTATAATTCCTTTCATCAGTAATAAATTTTTCTTACCGTATGCTATCGCAACCCTATACAATAGCGCAACAATATCTCTGCATTTATGGAAATACGGCATATCCCCTTATCACTATGATTACATTAGCAATGGACTGAAGAGAAACATACAGCGCCCTCCTTTTTCGCCATCAGTTAGGAACTTATCGGCGCAAAACATACGATCAAAAAACGAGAATCTACTCGGTGTGCATACTATGATAGTACGCCTACAAATTCACCCCCCTGGATTGTGGGCATAGCCCGCTTTAGGCATCTCTATGTCACCGGTATACAGATTGGAGAATTTTGTCTGTAGCACGTTGGGCAGACACTACGCAGTCATTAAGGCCGATACCACGGTATGCATTTCCGGCAATTGCCAGTCCGGGCAAAGCCTGTTCCACTTCCTCGATAATGCACAAACGCTCTTCATGTCCCAGAGTATATTGGGGGATGCCACCGGGATGGCGATACAGACGCACCAATTCCGGGTCTCCCTGAATCTGGAGCAGGGGATGCAGTTCCCGCTTCATGCAGTCGATTAGTTCGCTGTCGGACAAGCCCAGGGCATCGGGATCAGGCGCCCCGCCATACATAACACGGAGCAACACCTTGCCTTCTGGTGCTTCGAAGGGAAAAAGGCTGGAAGTCCAGATGCATCCCAACAGGCGCAAGTTCTGACCGCGCGGTGCGAGAAAACCAAAGCCGTCCAGCGAATGGCCGACCTGTTTCCGATCATATCCTGCACAGACCACCGCGATCCCCGCATAGGGAATATCGGCTAGGGCCTGTGAAAGAGACGCGGACAACTCCCGCGTTATGGTTGCTGCAGCATTTGCAGGGGTTGCCATAACCACAGCCCGTGTTGTATAGGATTCCCCAGCAGAAGTGCTTACGACAAAACCCTTTTCATACTTTTTTACCATGTCCACCGATACACCATACTGAACCCGGTCGCCCAACGCCTCCGCCGCTGTTTTGGGCAATACACCGATGCCCCCTTGGAATGTGGTTAACGTGCCCGACGGCCCCATAGGGCTGGCATTTGCCTTTTTTTTGCGGATGGCGAGCAGAGCCTTGAACAGGCCGCCATAGTCACGTTCCATGGCGACCATGCGCGGAAAACAGTGTTCCATACTTAATTGCCGCGCATCACCGCCGTAGATACCGAGCACCATGGCGCTCACCATGATGGTAGCCGCTTCCGTGCCAATTCGTCTTGCGGCGAACTGGAATATGGATTCGGGGCTGGTGTCCTTCTTCTGCGGAATCAGCGGTTCACAACACAAGCGCAGCCGACCAGGAACCGACAGCAGGGGTGAAAAAAAGAATCCCGGCGGCGCTTTCACCTGATGCAGACGGCCATTGCGATAAACAAAGCGCTTTGCCGCTGTCGTATTGGCTCGTACCAGCTGCGGTGTCATCCCCAGTCGTTCCGCCCAGTTCAGAGTGAGCGGTTCCCGGTCAAGAAAGCCATTGGAGCCCCAATCCAGAATGAACCCCTCCACAGCGTCACTGCCGGTAGTACCGCCAGGCTGCGAACCCTTCTCAAGGAGGGTCACGGAATTGGGTCCAAGGGCTTCCGCCAGTAATCCCGCGGCGCATAATCCCGAAACGCCGCCGCCGATGATTATTACTTCCGAATCCATGTGCATATAGTGTTCCGTTTCGTTCCGTCTGTTTTGTTATTCTCTCGCTATTATCCATCAAGTGGGGCATTCACATAAAATCGTGTTTCTTGCAATGAGCAGTCGTATGTGCGGCATTACATGGCAATTGCATCTAGTGCAAGCGTTGCCCGCAATCTGCGCATTTGTAGACGCACAACAAAAGTGCACCTACAAAGTACATTCTTATTGATCGCGGTTCCTGTTCAGTTGGGCTCTGGTTCAGGCGCACTATATCGAAGGGCATACATTCTGCTGTGAATGCCCTTTGCGGCGGCTATCAGTTCGGGGTAAGGTACATCGGCAATGCTGACCAGACCGATGTTATAGTTTTCGCCGTCCAGGGTGCGGCCCGTGGTGGGTTGG
>CAZBNU010000061.1:0-4809 GCA_964493075.1 uncultured Nitrospirales bacterium
AACAAACGGTTACATCGGAAATGGTGGGTTCCGCATCCGCTTCACCCACCCTACAGTAGCGTATTACGATCGTTAAGCGCAGCCTGTTAGACAGTTACTCTTTGTTGAACAAAAGACTTTACTCCCCCACAATAACATTAAACGTCCGTGTCTGCACATCGTCGTGGGTGTCGGTGACGGTGAGGGTTACGGGATAGGTGCCGGGAGCATCGAAGGTGTGGGCTACGACCTCTTTCCTAATGTTTTTTCCGGCGAAATTCCATTCCACGCGTTTGATGGCGCTTTCCGGGTTGTACCGCGCAAAACTGCCTGTGGGGAATTGTTTGGACAGGGTAACGGGCAGTCTGCCGGAGGGTACGCGCAGTATCTCCAGGGCGTTGAAGGAACGAGTCTCGCCTACGGGCAATCGGATTTCGTCAGGTAGCGGCATGATGGCCACCGGTCCCTCACCCAGCAGGATATCCGCCATAGCCTGCATGGTGGGACCGATCATGATGGATTCGCAGTAGGCCAGCAGCAGCACGTCCGCCTCGGTGAGACGTGCTGCGCCCTGCGGATTACCAAGGTAAATCACCACAAGATGAGGCGCGCTGGCCTTGAGGGCATGGACCAGTTCAATTTGCGTTTCCACGCGGATGGCGTCGGTGAGGATGCAGATGATGGTGCGTATGCCCTTGATGTGTTTCGTGAGGCGCTCAATCTCGAAGCGCTGAATCTCGCCGATATGCCGCGCCGTGGTGATGGGCTGCATGGATACCGGCTTCAAGGGTTTGCTGATAAGTTGATGCAGTTCTTCCACCCCCGCCACGCCGGTGATGCCTACAGGCCCGCTGATTTTCTTTTCCAGCGGCAACACGTTATCCTTGTTGCGCACGAGCGTGATGGCCCGCCGTTCAATCTGGATGCTCTCTTCAATCAATTCCTTCTGGCGGCTTATTTTCTGTGCCTGTCGCTCGCTGATAGCCTTCGTCGGCATACCCATCTCCTGCTTAAACTCAAGCACGCGACGCAGCGATTCCTCAATGCGTTCTTCGGGAATGGCGCCGTCCTCCACCAGTCGGGAAATGAGTTCGATAGCCCGCATGGCAGGGAGCAGGTTGCTTCCCCAGTAGAGCATGTCCGCCCCGTTCATCAACGCCTGCACGGCCACCTCTTCCGGCTTATAACGCCCCTGAACAATTTCATCATCCAGTGGGCCTGCCACAACGACGCCTTCAAACCCAACGTCCCCCCGCAGGATATCCTTCATCACCACGGGCGACAGGCTGGCGGGGCGATTCTCCACATCCAGTGTGGGCACAAGCACATTCCCCACATGCACCAGTTTCGCGCCATGTTTGATAAGGTCGTTATAGGGCATGGCATCGCTGGTTGCCAGCGCGGGACGGGGTGTGGTCAATACCGCAGCACTGCGTCCGGCATGATTCGCGCCGCCGCCGGGATAACCCATAGGCATCATCACCACGCCTGCTTCCTTGAAGGCGTCAAACAAAAGTACGCCCGCCTGTGCTGCAAAATAGGGGTCGCTGCCAAAGGTCTGTAACGTGTGGGTGGCGCTGTCCAGCGTGGGCGCAAGCATGAGCGACGGGCCCAGATGCAGGTTGAATCCCATGCCCGACAGATGTTCCGCCATGAACCTGCCCAGCCGGCGCGTGGTCTCATCTTCTCCGGCGGCGGTAATGGACAACAGCGACGGCAATTGGATAAACGCCTTCGGGAGGGTGCGCGTGACCTGGGTCAACTGGTACAAGTCCGCTCCTATCAACAAGGGAATGCCGCTGGCGCGTTCCATAACCCGTAGCGCGTTGACGTACCCGGCAGCCGTTTCCGGTTTGAAGGCATGGGGCATGACCACGCCGCCGGGAATGCAAACCTTAAAGAACGCCATGTCATTGGCAGAGGGGACGGTCGCCCCTTCCAGCGTCACCAGCATCAACTGCGCCACCTTCGCCTTGACCGGCTGCGCCTCCAGAAAGCGGTCCACAGGGTCTTCCGGCAGGGTTTCTTCCTCTATGGGCGCGCGCTCCCAAGTCGTCGTTTCGCCTTCCGATAAAAAGGCAGAGGGCTGGGCAACCGCGATTGCGGTGAAGGATAACAGAAATAACAGAAACGCTAAACGCATATATTCTCTCCCGACGCAGGATGACCCCTGCAATCTTTTCAATGGAGACTACTATATAGCATTGGTGAGTGGTACGCCAACTGAGTAATGGGAAGTATGGGAGACATGGGAGTCATGGGAAGATTGAGCGTTGTAGGCTTTGAGACTTCGTCTCATAGTTCCCATGCTTCCCATATCTCCCAAAAACTATTTTTCAGGCAATCCCGTGTACCGCTCCCAGTCCATTGCTGGTTCGGTGAGCGTATTGTAAAGTTCCGGGCGACGCTGGGCGAGATTGCGGCTGTGGGCGCGTGCGTTGCGCAGCATCTTCATGTCGAGTTCCGCCTGTATGACGCCTTCGCCCGGCGCGCCGATATGAGCGAGGATTTCGCTCCGATACTGTCCGATCATGGTACCTGCGCCATAGGCCTGGTTGGCGGTGATGATATGCACTTCATTCTGGAACATGGCGCTTTTGACAATGTAGTCCTCAATGCTGCCGCCGCGCCCGTTTATCCACACAATGATTTCTGCACCTTTAAGCGACAATATGCGCCAGGGTTCCGGGAACCAGCCGTCGTAACAGGTCAGGATGGCGACCCTCCCAAAATCCAGATCAAAGACCGGCAATTCCTGACCCCGTTCCATTTTCCATTCTGGATCGTTTTTGATGAACCACTGCACATCGTGCCCCGGTGCAGGTTCGGTGAAGGGTGTCTTATCCGTATCAAACTTGTCCACAGCGGCATGGGTCTTGTAATACTTGCCAACGATCTTACCGTCCCGCCCGAACAGTAAAGCGGCATTAGCGAACCTGTCGTTCTCCAGCAGTTCCCAGGAACCGACAATGACATGAATGCCCTGCTTGCGGACGGCCTCCCCGATACGCTCCGTCTCCGGTCCCGGAATCCTGATTCTGCCGAGATGGTACTCGGGGAACACCAACAGGTCGGTTTGATTCGCACCCGCCTGCTCGATATGGGGCAGCAGCGCTTCCACCGGGTTCAGCCCCGGCGCGATGTCCCCCATTTTGTCATAACCATGCAACTGCACCGCTGTAACCGAAATAGTGTCCATGGATTGTTTTTGCTTTCCCGCCCCTGCATTAACAGCCACACCAGCGACTGCCGCTACAATACCAGTCTTCATGAAGTCTCGTCGTTTCATAGATTTCCCTTGTATTTCAGTTCAAGCACCATATTCGTCATTATAGGGACAACCCTGAAAAAGTTCAACATACAGGTTGCACGCAGCACCATTCAGGGAACATACTACTTCCAAAAAAAATGGAGTACAACCATGAATCCCCTTATCCATGCGGATAGCAACATCATACTGGTCGGCATGCCGTGGAGCGGCAAAAGCACTATGGGTGTGGTGTTGGCGAAACTGCTGGCACGCCCTTTCCTCGACACCGATATTCTGATACAAACAGGAGAAAAACGTGCCTTGCAAACAATCATTGACCAGGAAGGAGCCAACGCGCTGCAACAAAAGGAAGAAGGCTATGTCCTCGCCCTGAACTGTCGCGGCCATGTTATCGCCACTGGCGGCAGCGTGGTCTACAGCAATGCCGCCATAAGCCATTTGAAACAAAACAGCTGCTGCATCTACCTGCAAGTACCGCTTTCCGAAATCGAAGCACGCGCCACCAGCATCGAGGACCGCGGCCTCGTGCGCAAGCCCGGCCAAACCCTCGCCGACCTGTATGCAGAGCGAACCCTCTTGTACGAGCGATACGCTGACATTACTATTCACTGCGAAAGCATGAATCAGGCACAGGTATTGGACGAGTTGATGAAAAGAATTACGGCAACGCCTTAATGTGTGAAACAATTATATCAAGAGCAAAGAACCGTTGCAGATTATGTTTCTGAATTGAATGCAGCAAGAGGATGCCGCCATTTCAATCCTGGAAATCTTGCAAAATCACGGTCAGTGGTAATCCATTCCGCGCCAGACTCAATTGCCAAAGCTGCCAGATAAGCATCAGTAACAATATTTCCCTTGGCTTCTGATTCTTTGCAGAGTTTGACAAAAATATCCCAATGTTTTTCTCCAGGGCTTACCCTTATAGAATTTGGGTGTTGCAACAAAAAACTCGTGAACTTTACAACCTCCGGCAAGGTGCTGGGTCGTGCAAAAATCTTTGGGTGGGTCGTTATCCTTATGACAGCACTCAATACAACATCAGATATACCGAATAGCCCTGTTCCCGTTAAAGTGTTTCCCAACCAATGTTTGTATTCCCCATGACAGACTGCATCTTCCCGAAACGCATAGATGAGTACATTAACATCTGTAAGTATCACCCCCGGCCCTCCATAATGTCTATCAGGGAAGAGGTATCATCCAAGTCAACCCCCGGCAACAATCCACCTTTTCCAGATGTTGGAATCTTTATATCTTGAACAGGAGATACCTGTTTCTGGACAGCAAATGAAAGACGCAACGCATCTTCAACAACAGATGTTAGTGTTGTATTGCTTTCCAGTGCTTTGCGTTTCGCACTCTGGAGTAATGTATCGTTTATATTTAATGTCGTTCTCATGCATAAAAGCATATCATAGGTACATCAATATGTCAAGACGATTACACGAACTTTGTATTGAACATATTACCATTCATGAAACACAGTGCTCACGCCCCGAAAATTTTCCTTCAACAGGCTATTCGTGTAGTATATCCCCATGCCGAAACTAACTTCC
>CAZBNU010000061.1:4909-6376 GCA_964493075.1 uncultured Nitrospirales bacterium
ATTTTCCTTCAACAGGCTATTCGTGTAGTATATCCCCATGCCGAAACTAACTTCCAGACTTTTATTATCCATGCTTTACCTGGGCGGCCTGCTCTTTGCTGGCGGGTATGTGCTGCAATGGGCACAATCCTTTGAAGGCATCCTCGTTGTAGAAAAGGGACGCACGGAACAATGGACGGTGCGCACTTCCGATGAGGAGGACGGTCTTTTCAGCGCACAACGGAATATGCCGGTGGACGTCATCGGATTTGATAATCCGCAGGCGGCAACGCATGTGTTGGGCGCCAAAGGCCAGTTCGACGCCGCCGTACTCCCCTTCCGCCTGAAACTTGAGGACGTGAACGTGCTGGAGCGGCATCCGGACAAGGAAACGCTAGAGGTCATCCGGGCGGGCAAAACAACCAAGGCCACGGTGAAGCCGGGACACTCCCTTTCGCTGCCGGAAGGGCAAATCACCATGATCGGGATTGAGCCGTGGCGCGGCCTGATCCGTGACGGCAGCGGCGAACCCATGGCGGCAGTATCCCTCAAATCCGGCAACGATTCTTGGTCGCCCGTTCTGTTTGTAAATACGAAATCCGTTATCCGGCCCCTGTCAGGACTGGCCCTGTCGCTGCACTGGTTCCCGGAAGAGGATGCGGCCCGTGCGCCGGTTTCTGAGCAGCAAGCGTCCGCACGCCAGACCCGCTGGGGCATCCATGACACCGGGCGCACCCACTGGTTCGAAGCGCTCACCCCGGGCACCGGCGTTACCACCTCCGATGGGACGCAATATACCCTTGTAGAAGTGCAGGAAAATAAAGATGCTGCACTACCTCCTGTCGCCGCCATCGTGCTGCAAAAGGTATCCGGCGGCAACGCATCCCCGTTTCGCGTAGAAGCCAATGCCGCCACGCCGGACAGTGAAGCGATTCTCGAATCCTATAACGACAGAAATATCATCCGATTACATGCATGGCGCGACGGAACCGTTGTAGTTCATGAGTCAAACGAAGGAAAGCCGGGGGAAGTGCGCCTGCTTAATGAAGGGGAACGCATCGAAATCCAGGGAACAACGCCCCCGCTTCAATTACGGCTTGAACAGATGATGCGCACCGCTATACCCGTGGCCGGTGAAGACGCCAGAATGCTGGTGCTGCAAACCGCTGACGATGAGATTCGCCTCCGGGAAGGGCAAAGCGTCCAACTCAAAGAATCCCGTCTCCGCTTCCGCCGCATACCCCAGCCGCCCACAGTGCAATACACCTTGCAGGTTCTCCACAAGGAGAAAGAAGAGGAGAACCAGGAATTTGTGCTGGCACCCGGCGCAAGCAAACGCGTGGGACAATGGCGGTTCACCCACGATGTGGAACATGGGGATAGCGAAACCATCGCCGTGCTGAACGCCAAGCGTCTGCCGGGCACGCCCACCCAGTACTTAGGGCTCGCCCTGTTCCTCCTCGGCGCACTGGGTCTGACCGTGTTCCG
>CAZBNU010000061.1:6476-20102 GCA_964493075.1 uncultured Nitrospirales bacterium
TGGCATAGTCTGTTTTTTCAGCGTGGTCTGTGGCATAATACGGACAGAGGCGATTTCTACACTACAAAAGGAAACACACATGAAGTACATGCTTGTCATGCTTATTGCAATCGTTGTATTGGTCACGGGTTGTGCGACGGTCAGTGGGCCGGAACAAACCCAAGCGCCGGTTCAGGAACAACCTGTCCCGGAACCGCCTGCACCGTTACTATTGGAACCGCCTGCCGCGGAGGCTATTGTGTTCCTGCCGCAGCCGCGGTTGGTGCAGTTTGAACCGGGGACGTATGTTGACGACAAACTTGTCCCTGAAAAAACCGTACAACCTGATGCCATTCCCCATGCGCAGGGATATATCCTTGCCATTACGGCGGAGAAAATTCTGCTGACGGGACACGATGCTGCCGGGTTGTTTTATGCGGAACAAACCCTTAATCAAATCAAACGGCAGTTTGCCGACACGGGAAAACTGCCTGTGGTGCGTATTGAGGACTGGCCGGATTTCCCGAATCGCGGGGTGATGCTGGATGTTGCGCGGGACAAGGTGCCTACTATGGAAACCCTGTTCGCCCATGTGGATATGTTTGCTTCGCTGAAATTCAACCAGTTGCAACTCTACACGGAACACACCTTCGCCTATCCCGGCCATGAGGTGATCTGGCAGAATGCGTCGCCTATGACCGCCGAGGAAATACAGGCTCTTGACGCCTATTGCCGGGACCGTTTCATCGAACTGGTGCCCAACCAAAATTCTTTCGGGCACATGCACCGTTGGCTGCAGCATGAAGCATACGAGCACTTGGGCGAGACCCCGACCAGTTCCGACTTATGCCCCACCAATCCGGGCAGCATTGAACTGCTTCGCAGCATGTACGACAGCCTGCTTCCCAACTTCTCCAGTAACAAGGTCAATGTCGGTTGTGATGAAACCTTCTCGCTGGGCAAAGGCGGCAGCAAGGCTGAGGTGGACCGTATCGGCAAGGGTCGTGTGTATCTGAACTTCCTGAAACAGATATACGACCTTGTCCAGGGACACGGCAAAACCATGCAATTCTGGGGCGATATTATTCTGGAATATCCGGAACTGATCCCGGCACTGCCCAAAAACATCATCGCCATGGAATGGGGTTATGAGGCCAACCATCCCTTCGCCAAACGCGGCCAGAAATTTGCCGAGTCCGGCATCCCCTTCTATGTATGCCCCGGCACGTCCAGTTGGAATTCGCTGCTCAGCCGCACGGATAACGCCCTGGAGAACCTTCGGCTTGCCGCGCAGAACGGTCTGGAAAACGGCGCTTCCGGCTATCTGATCACTGATTGGGGCGACAGCGGCCACTGGCAGTTTGCGCCCATTTCCTTTGTGCCTTTCGCATGGGGCGCAGCAATTAGTTGGGCCTACGATGCCAATCAGAACCTCAATCTCGCCCATGCCGCCGATGTCCATGTGTTTCAAGATTGCGCCGGTGTGATGTCACAGGCCGCCATGGACCTTGGCAGCGCCCATGCGCTCACCGGGGTGATACGGGGCAACTCAACGGTATACTATGGCCTGCTCATGCATGCACTGCAGGGCAACCCCTCAACGGGCTACCTTAAAGGTCTGACGATGGACGGTCTGAAAAATTGCCGCGCCCAACTCGAGGGCGCCCTTGCCCGTATGCAGAACGCGCAAATGAAACGTGAGGATGCCGACCTGATTCGCGCCGAATTTGCCATGAATACACGGATGGCGTTGCTTGCCGTAAGTCTTGGCGAAGAACGCCTGAAAGCAGGCGGCGTAAGCACGTCCCAACTTCCGAAAGATGTGCGGACTTCTTTGGCGCAAGAACTTAAAGACATTATCACCGAGTATAGTACACTATGGCTGGCGCGTAACCGTCCGGGAGGTCTTGCTGACAGTACAGCAAGACTGGAAGCGGTTGCGGCTCAATTAACGAGGTAATATGTAGCAGCGGGTGCTATGCCCGTTTTGCTGCTTTTGCAGGAGATAAGGCCATGCACATATTTATTATGGGCGGCGGACGTGTAGGCTTCCATCTGGCGAAATTGCTGGCGGAAGAGGACTACGAAATAACCGTCATAGAAAATAACGCCGAACGTCAGGAGCAACTCGACCTGGCGTTGAACGCCCGTGTCATTCAGGGTAACGGCGCCTCCCCTCTGCTGCTTCAATCATTGGGTGTTGACGACGCATTTTTGTTCATTGCCTGTGCTGGCGACGATGAAACCAACCTGATCGCCGCTGCCGCCGCCAAAGCACTGGGTGCAAAAAAAGCCATTGCCCGCGTGGAGCAGCGTGTGTATACCGATGCGAATTTTATTTATGAAGGATTTCTGGGTGTAGATTTCATGCTGAGTCCCGATGCGTTGGTAGCCCAGGAAATAGCCAACTACATCATCTACCCCGGTGTACTGGCTGCGGAGGATTTCGCACGGGGGCGTATTCAGTTGCGGCGCGTGCAGGTAGGCGCTGGCACCCGTGCCGCCGGACAGTTGCTCCGCGACACCGTACTGCCTGGAAGCGGCGTACTGGTCGGCATGGTGGAACGGCAACAAGAGACCCGCATCCCCCACGGCGACTTCAGAATATTGCCGGGAGACAAGGTCACGCTCATTGGAAAACGGGATGCCATGACCGAAGCACTCCACGATTTTCAGGGCGAAGAACCGCGAATGCAGCGCATCGCCATCATGGGCGGCGGCAACATCGGCCACTGGATTGCCCAGTCCCTGGAAGGCAAGGTGGAATCGGTAAAACTATTTGAAGTTCGCCCCGACAAGGCACAACGCCTTGCCTCGAAATTTACGCACAAGAACATCAGTGTAGTGCTGCGCGACGCCACCTCCCGTGAATCGCTCGAACAGGAACATATTGATAATTTCGATATCTTCATCGCCACCACCGAAGACGACGAGCGCAACATTGTCGCCAGCGTGCTGGCCCGTGAGGTTGGCGTAAAAACCACCGCAGCAGTTATACATCATCCCGATTTTGCGCCACTAGTCACAAAACTAGGCATTGACATGACGGTTACCCCCCGTAGCGCCGTTGCCAACAGCGTCATAAAAATTGTGCGTCAGCAGAGTGTCACCACGTCTACTATTCTGGGCGAGGGAGAGGTGGAAGTTATTGAATTCAATGTAGGCGACCAGTGCCCGGGACTTGGGAAACCGCTATGGGAAATCAGCAATGAACTGCCACGTAAAGCCATCATCGCCACTATCATCCGGGGCGATAATGTATTTGTTCCAGGCGGCAAGGACACCATTGAGCAAGGCGATGCCGTGGTGCTGATTGCAGAAACTGAAGTGCGCGATAAAGCACAAAACTATCTGCAAGGCAAGTAGCACAGATGAATTACCAATCTGTTATAAAGTATCTGGGCGTATTTAGTATGGCCACCTGCGTGTTGTACTTGCCCTCCGTCTTGTGGGCATTCTGGTTTAGGGAAACCGAAGTCATCAGCGCTTTTTTTCAAAGCACCCTTGTAATACTGTTTTTGGGCGGACTGATGATAGTGTTCGGCAGACGCGCCAACGGCAGGCTGTTCAACCGGGAAACGCTGGCGCTGGTAGGCGTGGGCTGGTTGCTGATTGCCGGTTACGGTGCGTTGCCTTATGTGTTCGCTGGGGAGTTGTCTTTTGTGGATGCCTACTTTGAATCCATGTCTGGATTCACCACCACAGGAGCCACAGTCATCACCGACATCGAGGCCTTTCCAAAAAGCCTGCTGTTCTGGCGCAGTTTCACCCATTGGCTGGGCGGCCTGGGCATCATCCTCCTGCTTATCATCGTGCTGCCCTTCCTGGGCGCTGGCGGCAAGATGCTCTATCGCTCCGAGGTGCCCGGCTTGGACAAGCAGGGGCTGCGCCCACGCATCAAAGACTCTGCGCTGATCCTGTTCAAAATCTACGCCGCACTAACCGTAATCATGACCCTACTGCTGATGTTCGCGGGCATGGATTTATACGAAGCGTTCTGCCACACCTTTGGCACCCTGGCCACCGGTGGATTCTCCACACGCAATGCCAGCATCGCAGCCTATGACAGCATTGCCATCGAACTGATCATCATCCTGTTCATGACAATTGCCGGCACCAGTTTCGGCCTCCTCTATTGCATCTCCCGCAAAGAATGGCGCAAGGTGCTAGCCAATTCCGAATGGCGGCTCTACCTCATCATTATGGCGCTGTCCTCCGCGCTGATCACACTTAACCTCATCGGCGCACAGGGTGTCCTTATCGGCGAAGAAACCAACATGGAACCCATGCACACGCCCGGGTTCTTCGGTGCGGCACGCATGGCAATCTTCCAGGTGGTATCCATCATGACCACCACCGGCTATTGCACGGAAGACTTTGATGCCTGGCCCTTCTTTTCACGTGCACTGCTGGTAGCGCTTATGTTCGTGGGAGGGTGCTCGGGTTCCACCGGCGGCGGGTTAAAAGTAATTCGTATTCTGGTGCTTGCGAAAATTGTGCGGCACCACCTGGATCGCACCTTTCAGCCCAAGCATTTGCGGGTGCTACGCATAGATGACACCATTATTGATGATGAACTGCAACGGTCTGTGCTTATCTATGTTCTGATTGTGATATTGGTTTTGGCGCTTAGCACCCTCTTCCTGTCCGGGCTGGGTCTGCCCGCAGAAACCGCCTTCACGGCTGTGGCCGCCACGGTGAACAATATCGGTCCCGGTCTGCAACTCGTAGGCGCAGTTGAAACCTACGCTTTTATCCCCGCCACGGGAAAAATCCTGCTTTCACTGCTTATGGCGATGGGCCGCCTTGAACTCTATGCCATCTGTGTACTCTTTGTCCCCGCTTTCTGGAAACGCACCTGAATCGCGTACCGTCGAACTTGCTGTTATTTACGGAACAATACTTTTTGCTTCTGCAGTATCACTTCCTGATGATTTCTGGTTTCCTTCGCCAACGCAAGCAAGACCTTGGGAATTATTGCCCTTGGTCTTTCTTCGAGTTTGGTAAAGACGCCATCAATCAGAAACCGTTCAATGTTTTCAGCAAGGGAAAAGGCCTGTTTCAAATCAACCTCACCGTTCAATGTAATGTCTCTTTTGTCGTATGCATAGTTGGTTGATTTTTTTATTGTTTCAGGGGACAACTGCATTTCGTCAATAAACAGCGTTTCAATGTCTTTCGCTGTTCGTAACTGCGCCAACGATTCTGCGTGATGTTGTTCTTCTTGCGCCAGTTTGGTCCAAAACTCTTCGTACTCATCAAACATAATCGCAAAAGCTTCATAGAGTTGTTTAACAGCTATTTCCTGCCGGATCAACAGTTCCAGCGTAGGCTGCATTTTTTCTTGCATCATCGTCACTCCAACCTTTAAGCAGCAAAGAACCACACTCCGCCACCCACTCCACTATTATCCCCCTCTCCGCTGAAATAGTCAAGAAGGGCAGGCATCTAATGCAAATGACGGGCAATCGCATCTCACACGATCGCCCGCACTTGCTTATCTTGCGTTTTCATTATCTCCGTTCGAGCATCAGATCAAGGTCTTCCAGCAGTCCCTGCAGGTCTTCTTCGTGTTCCACTTCATCGTTAAGAATCTGAAGTGCCAGTTCATAGGTTACGGGATCTGCATCCTTCGTTGTTTTCATCAGGGCATCGTACACCGTAATAGCACACTGCTCGCCTTTAATGTTCTGTTCCAGCAGGGTACGCACATAGGGGTCTTCGGGCGCGTCATACCCGCAATTGGTGTGATCGTACCAGGCTTTTGGGGTTAACACAGGGTCGCCGCCCAATTGAATGATGCGATTGGCTACCATGTCCGCATGCCGCATCTCATCTGCCGCATGCTGAAGTAATTCCGCAATCACGCCGTCTTTCATGGGGCCTTTGGCAAGTTTTGCACCCAGCCAATACTGGTAATGGGCAAGCCATTCATCTGCGAACGCACGATTTAACAACCCAATAAGCTCATCTACATCCATACCGACAATAGAGCGTCCTTTGGTTCCCATAAATTCTTCTCCTATATTGTTGCGACCTTTCTTCGTACCCACAAAAACAAACAACTCTTTTCATTCTATCATAACCACATTTTTATGTCCAGCACGGTTCAAAGTCTTATAAACCCTTCCTGCAGCGTATCACGGAATCGGTGCGAATTCGAACTCGAAATGCAACTGAAACCCCAAAAGCGTTATAATCCACCTTAATCAACGTAGAAAGGCTTTTTATTTTGGGAAAACCATTACGAATATTATTTGTTACGTCGGAGATGACGCCCCTGGTGAGTACGGGCGGTCTGGCGGAAGTGGCGGCGGCGCTGCCCCGTGCCTTGCATGCACAGGGCCACGACGTGCGTGTTGCCATGCCCTGTTATCAGCAGATCGCCTTGGAACATCGCGGTGAACAATACTGCCTTTGCCAGGCCGACTACAGCGACCGCACGGTTCATGGCGCGTTGCGCCGGAGCGTGGTTCCCGGTACGGATATTCCGTTGTTTTTGGTGGAACATGAGGGGTATTTCGGACGTGAAGCGCCTTATGGCGTTGGCGCATACGAGTATGACGATAACGCGGAGCGCTTCTGTTTCTTTTGTCTGGCGCTACTCCACGCCATACCGCAAACCGGCTGGAAACCAGACGTTGTGCATTGTCACGACTGGCACACCGCGCCCATCCCCGCCCACCTGAAGACCCGATACAGCGAAGACCCCCGCTGGAGCAACGTAAAGACGCTGTTCACCATACACAACCTCGCCTATCAGGGACGTTACGATGCTTCGTTGCTTGGCCGCACCGGTTTTTCTACGGAACTGTTTCATGCGAATGCACTGGAATATGAAGGCGACATGAACCTGATGAAGGGGGCGCTTGTCTTCTCTGATAAACTGAATACGGTCAGCCCGCGCTATGCCCGGGAGATACAAACCATCGAATACGGCGCGGGTCTGCACGGCATGTTGAGTATGCGTCAGGAGGATTTGCACGGCATCCTGAACGGTGTGGACTATGGGATATGGAACCCTGCCACCGACAACCACATCGCGGCCAACTACGATGCTTCAAACATGTCAGGCAAGGCGGTCTGCAAGCAGTCCCTTCAGAAAATGTTCGGGTTACCGGAGTCTGATGTCCCTATTTTTGGCATTGTCAGCCGGCTCCACTGGCAAAAAGGCATTGACCTGCTGGCAGACGCATTGCACGACCTCATGCAGCACGACTTGCAATTGGTGATCCTGGGCACAGGCGACCCGTCCATCGAAACGGCGCTTGGCAATGCCGCTGCCACATATCCCGATAAACTCGGCGTGTATATCGGCTTCGACAGTACCCGCTCTCATGCGGTGCAGGCAGGCAGTGATTTTTTCCTGATGCCGTCCCGTTATGAACCCTGCGGGCTGGGCCAACTTTATGCGATGGCCTACGGCACGATTCCCGTGGTACGGCGCACCGGTGGCCTGGTTGATACGGTAACCCCCTACCAACCCCTGTACCGGGACACAACCGGGGCCACAGGTATCTCCTTCCTGCCCATGACACATCAGGCGTTAACACGAAGTGCTGTGGTCGCACTGGATATCTACAGAAACAAACCTCTGCTAGAACAACTGCGGGCAAATGGCATGAAGCAGCAATACTCATGGAACCGCGCCTGCAAAGACTACATTGCGCTGTACGAAGCACTCCTCAACAGGAACTAGATCATGGACAGTTTCGCCATCACAACGCACCGCTCGGAGGATACGGAATTGCTCGGCCAGGCGCTGGCAACCCTTTTGCCACCGGGGTCAGTGCTTGCCCTGTTCGGCGATCTCGCCACGGGGAAAACCTGCTTTACGCGGGGTATGACGCGGCATTTTTCCGGTGATACCCCTGTGCACAGTCCGACCTTTACCCTGGTAAACGAATACGGGAACGAACAGGTGCTTTACCACATAGACCTGTACCGCCTGAGAAGTGCCGGGGAACTGCTGACCCTGGGCTATGAGGATTTCATTGAGTCCAACGGCGTATGCGTCATCGAATGGGCGGACCGCGCCGTGGGATTTCTGCCGACACGCCGCATGGACATTCATCTCGAACATGCAGGCGGCGATGCGCGTACACTGCGCTTTGAGAACCATGCCCTGTTGCCTGAAGGGTGGCAGCACCCCCTTGAAACGTATCTGAAAGAAAAAATCAAAGGATAACACCCATGAAATTTTCCGTGAACAAATGTCATCTGAAGGGCGCGGTACAAATACCAGGTTCGAAGTCACATACCATACGCGCCGTTGCTGTCGCCGCTCTGGCTTCAGGAGAAAGCGTTATCGAAAGGCCACTCGAATCCGCCGACGCACGCGCCGCACGACATGCCTATGCCATGCTTGGTGCGTCCATAGAGGAAACCGAAAACTGCTGGCGCATACAGGGAACAGGCGGCCTGTTTAATGCGCCGGACAACATCATTGATGTAGGCAACTCCGGAACGACCATGCGCATGGCGCTGGGCAGTGCCGCACTGTTACGCACAGGCAAGGCAGTGCTTACCGGTGACGCGCAGGTACGCCGCCGTCCCTGCGGTCCCTTGGCTGAAGCCTTGAATACGCTCGGCGCGTCCGTAGAAGCGACCCGGGGCAATGGCATGCCGCCCTTTGTGGTTTCGGGGGTATTGCGCGGCGGCGCTGCAACCATCGAAGCAATCACCAGCCAGTACGTCAGTTCCCTGTTGTTGAACGCACCCCTTGCTGAAAAGGACACGCGCTTGCTGGTACCGCTACTGAACGAAAAGCCCTATGTGGTTATGACGCTGGACTGGCTTCAAAAACAGGGCGTCCGGGTGAGTCATAATGAAAACCTGAGCGAATTTCATATCCCCGGTGGACAGCGTTATACCCCAGTACGGCGTGCCATTCCTGCCGATTTCAGCTCGGCCACCTTCTTTCTGGCAGCAGGCGCGTTGGCTGGCAACAACGTCTTATGCCTAGGGCTTGACATGGAAGACACCCAGGGCGATAAAGCCGTTTTGGAATACCTGGCGGCTATGGGTGCAGACATCAGCCATGAACCGGAAGGCATCCGCGTCAAAAGCGATTCACTACGGGGAACAGAACTGGATTTGAATGCCACCCCTGATGCACTACCGATGATGGCTACACTGGCATGTTTTGCCGAAGGTGAGACACGGCTTGTCAATGTGCCCCAGGCGCGCCTGAAAGAAACGGATCGTATCAGCGTAATGCGTGAAGAACTGCAAAAACTGGGTGCAAAAATTACCGAACTGACAGACGGCATGGTTATTGAGGGCAGCGCCTTGCATGGTGGTGATGTGGAAGGCCATGACGACCACCGTGTGGTCATGGCGCTGGCCATTGCCGCTACCGCCATAAAGGAAGAAGTGCGCATCCACGGTGCCGAAGCGGTTGACGTAACCTATCCCGGCTTTGTTGAGGACATGAAAACACTGGGCGGAAAAATTGCTGTCAAGTAATTTCTGATCGGACGGATCGGTCGGATCAAAAACGGATGGCAGGCATTATTGCTTTGCCATCCGTTTTCTATTTTTTTTGTTCGTCAGTCTTTGGTGTCGGGGCTCCATAGCGCACGATAGCCCAGATGCTGCGCAAGCATGTCCAGGAGCACCATTGCGGTGAAGGCTTCCGCCACAGGCCACACACGAGCGACAATGGTGGGATCGCGTCGGGTAACCGCGCTGAGTTTCGCGTTCTCAAGAGACACCTTATCAATGGTGTGCTGATCTTTGGCGATGGTCGGGGTCGGCTTGACCGCGAGACGCGCCACCAAGGTTTGTCCGGTTGTAAGGCCGCCTGTAATGCCGCCGGCATTATTTGAATCGAAACAGGCGTGACCGTTTTCTGCGCGAATCTGGTCGTTGCATTCGGAACCGCGCATGTCTTTCACCGCATAACCAGCGCCCACTTCCACTGCCTTGATGGTGCCGATGCTCATCATGCGGCCCAGTTCGCCATCCAGTTTTCGGAATACCGGTTCACCAAGCCCGGCGGGCAATCCCGTGGCAATGACTTCCACCAGGCCGCCGCTGGAATCGCCTTCGTCGCGAATTTCGAGAATGCGCTTTTCCATTTCAAATGCAGCATCCACATCGGGACAGTTCATGGTGGGATGCACGCCGTGTTCCTGGCTGATAGCGACGGCATCCAATTTGCGTCCTGCATCCTGAATGGCAATCAGGTTCTTCTCCAGCTCTGCAAGTACCGCAGCCTTCTCCAGAAAGCGCATGTCCGTGGTGTAGCGGCCGTCTGTAAACAGCCATTGGTAGATGGGATCGTAGTCGCGACGCACTTCGCGGAATTTGTCCACCTTTGCCCGGGCGGCGTCAATATCCACATCACCCATGCGCACGCCGGCGGCTTCCTTCACGTAGGAGAACACTTCGATACCATGCTTTTTAAGGATGTGCCGCGCAACCGCGCCTGCCGCTACGATGGTGGATGTGTAGCGTCCGCTAAAAAAGCCAGCGCCAATACTGTCATCCCACTCTCCATATTTCTGATAAGAAGCGTAAGAGGCATGACCCGGGCGGGGTGTACGGTTGGTGGTCTGGTATTGTTCGATATGCACAAAATGCCGGTCCAGATTCGGGATGAGAATGACCAGGGGTGTGCCGTTGGTAAAGCCCTTGTTCGAGAACCCAGGCATGGTGTCCGCAGCATTAACACCGCTATAGATAATAGGCACATCCGGCTCCCTGCGTGGAGATGCCAACTCGCTCTGGCCCGGTTTGCGGGTCAACAGGGCGGAATAGATTTCTGCTTCCGTAAAATAGAGTCCGGGTGGCACGCCCTGCAGATGAACTGTCAGGCCTTCCTGATAACTACCTCCTGCCACGGACGTCTGGAACATGTTGCCGTAAGTACAACCTAGCATGTTGTAATCTCCTTTGTTTGTTTGCACTAGAGCCGGTGAATATAAATGCTTTGTATTAACAGCAGCCCAACCGAATTATGACTATGTTACTTTCATTTAACGGTAAAGGTATGGGATAATAAACAATCTTGGTTCGATTTGTCAACAAGATTCCCGAATTAGCCACTATGTCCATATACACAAGAGATTACTGTAACCTCTTTAATTCTTGAAAACCGTCGTGAAATAAGACTACCCAGCAAATCTGTTCTTTATAAAAACGTACAAAGAAGGATTACCATATGAATATCATTGTAATGGGCCCTAAAGGCGCAGGAAAATCCACTGTCGGCAGCGCGCTAGCCGAAAAATTGGGCAGGCCCTGGGTGGACACCGATCGTATGATTGAAGCACTGGACGGCAAGAACCGCAATTGCCGTGAAATTTTCAAAGAGGATGGTGAAAAAAAATTCCGTGAACTTGAATGCCAGGTTGCCCAAGAGGCCTCCGAACTGGCGTATCATGTAATTCTGACCGGCGGCGAACTGATGATGAACTGGGAATCGCGCAAGCCACTGCGGCGTAAGGCGGTGCTCATTCTGCTGCGCGCCCAGCCAGAGGTGCTTTGGGAACGGGCCACAAAAAACGGCGTACCGCCTGCGTTTCAGGATAAAGACGGTAAATACTGGTTCTTCCAACAATGCGCCCACCGCGAAGAGGTGCTGACCCCCTTTGCGGATATCATCGCCGACACCACTGCGGGAAATCCGACGGATCTGGCAGCACTTCTCGCAGATCGCATCGGCGAGGAACTGGCGTTGCGCACACACCTTGCCAATACTTATGGCGACGTCATCCAGATGACCTCTTTCGGGGAAAGCCACGGACGCGCCATCGGTGTGGTGCTGGACGGCGTTCGGGCTGGCATTCCCTTTGATCTGGAGGAAATTCAAAAGGAAATGGATCGGCGGCGTCCGGGACAAAGCAAGGTGGTTACCCAGCGCAGAGAAGCAGACGCTGTGGAGGTTTTGTCCGGCGTGTACGAAGGCAAGACCACCGGTTCCCCCATAGCGATGGTGATTTACAACGAGGACCAGCGTTCAAAGAATTACGACGATCTCAAAGACCTGTTCCGCCCGGGGCATGGCGATTTCACTTTCTATAAGAAATACGGTTTCCGCGACCATCGCGGCGGTGGCAGGCAGTCCGGCCGAGAGACCGCAACCCGCGTGGCGGCAGGCGCTTTCGCACGGCAGGTGCTTTCCAAACTCGGCGTTCGCATCGTGGCACATGCCATTGAAATTGCAGGCATCAAAGCCGAAAAGTGCGACTACGACTTTATTGAAAAGAACCCGGTGCGCTGTGCCGACCCGGATGTAGCGCCGCTGATGGAAGAAGCCATTTTGAATGCCCGCGGTGAAAAAGATTCCGTGGGCGGGATTATCCAGTTGGAAGTCTACGGGCTGCCGCCCGGACTGGGCGACCCGATTTTTGGAAAACTCGACGCTCGGCTTTGCAGCGCTATCATGACTATTGGCGCGATCAAGGGCGTGGAGGTCGGGGACGGATTCGCTATTACCAAACTGCGTGGCTCTCAGGCCAACGACCAGATGGATAGTAACGGATTTACAAGCAACCACCACGGCGGTATTCTGGGCGGCATTTCGAGTGGCGCACCTGTAATCATGCGCGTTGCCGTAAAACCGACCGCATCCATCGCCACCACGCAGCATACTACCACGGTAAGTGGCGAGGAATGCGAGGTGGAAGTGCGCGGCAGACATGATCCCTGTATTGTTGTACGCGCCGTGCCCGTCATCGAAAATATGGCTGCCTTCGTGCTACTGGATGCTTTCGAAATGCAGACGCGTCTCAACCCCGCCTGGGCGGAAGAGCATTACAAACTATGACAACGGCCAACAACGAAAATCAGGTTTCTTGCAACACTGATGCAGCAATACAGGAAAAGAAGGTTGTAAATCTGCGCATCTGGCCTGCATTGCTTATCATGCTGGCGCAGGTTGTCGCCGTTATTCTTTTTGCGAAGTTTGGCAGAACGAACATCCATAACGGTATTGCGTTGGGCGGTGTGCCTCTGGTTACCGCTATTCTGATGCTTGTGTGGTGGATCGCCGCAAGCAGAGTCCCATGGCGTTCCCGAATCGCGGGTTTTGTACTCTTTCTCGCCGCCATCGCCGCAGTTCTCTTTTCGCAACGAAGCGTTTCCATGGGCGGCATGTTGCTGGCGGTGGCGCTCCCCTACCTGCTCTACAGCACGGTTATAGCGCTGGTAGTGACCATCCCGTTCGCGTGGCGCACACGAAAGTGGCTGATCGCCATTGTGCTGATCCTGTGTGCGGGTGTATTCTGCGCACAGCGGGTGGACGAAATCGGCGGCGACCTGTATCCGGTGGTTTCATGGCGCTGGCAAATGACAAGCGCCCAACGCTCCGAAAATATCGGGGCTCCAACAACACAGCAGACCGCCAAACTACCGGATGCGATTACGCCGGAAGATTGGTGTGATTTTCTGGGTCAGGGAAGAAAAAACACCATAGCGAACCTTACTTTTTCAACGGACTGGAGTACGCCGCCCAAGGAAGTTTGGCGGCAACCCATAGGCCCCGGCTGGTCTTCTTTCATTGGGGTGGGCGACTATCTTTTCACACAGGAACAGCGGGGCGATGCGGAACTTGTAACGTGTTATCGCGCAGACACCGGCGCATCGGTATGGCAGCAAGGCGAAACTGTTTTGTTTGATGATGCTATGGGGCTCGGCCCT
>CAZBNU010000062.1:0-20094 GCA_964493075.1 uncultured Nitrospirales bacterium
GGGTCAAGCCAGCCTAACATGATGTCCGACACGAGGTTCAGTACCATCACCAGTGCAGCATAGACAAGCACTGCACCGTTGATCATGGTGTAGTCGCGGTTGAAGGCGGACTCGACAAATTCCCTGCCGAGACCGGGAACGAGGAAGATGGTCTCCACGACGAAGGACCCTGTCAGCAAGCCTGCCGTGGCGGGGCCGAGAAAGGCAACCACAGGCTGGATGCCCGCACGCAATCCATGACGCAACACCACCCTTGCCTCACCAAGTCCTTTGGCACGAGCGGTACGGATAAAGTCCTGTGCGAGCGCCTCAAGCATGCCGCCCCGGGTCATGCGCGCAATATAGGCGGCATATCCTGCGCCGAGTGTGATGGCGGGCAGTATTTTGTGCGCAGGTGAGTACCAACCGGCAACAGGCAACCAATCCGTCCACAACGCAAATATCAGGACAAGCAGCGGTCCCAGCACAAATGCGGGTACGCATATTCCGAGCATGGCGATGGTCATGGCGCCGTGGTCCAGCATGGAATTGGGTTTGAGCGCGGCAAGCAATCCTGCACACAAACCCAAACCAAGCGCAAAGAGCATTCCATAGGCGCCCAGTTCAAGAGAGACAGGTAGGCGCAGCAGTATCCATTCGCGCACTGAGCGCGAGGGTTTGCAGAAAGACGGGCCGAAATCCAGGCGCAGTACACCGCCAAGATAATCCACATACTGCCGGTACAGGGGCTGGTCGAGATTATAACTCGCCTCAATACTTCGCAGCGCTTCTGGCGATACACTTTTCTCTCTGTCGAAAGGTCCGCCTGGTGCAAGCCGAACCAGAAAGAAAGTGATGGTAATTATCATGAACAGGACAGGCACAAACTCCGCAAACCGTTTCAGAACAAATATGCCCATGGTTATTCCTCCGCCTCAAGATACAAATCCTTCCAACGCAGGTACCCGAGCACATTGGGCTTGAATCCCTTGACCTCACGCGCTTTCAGGAATTTCCAGGTATAAAAATAGATTGGGATAATGGGTACTTCGTCAAGAAGAATTGCCTCGGCCTTTTGCAGTAATGCGAAGCGGCTTTCCTCGTTCGACTCAACGTATGCGGCATCAATGAGCGCATCATACCCGGGAGACGACCAGCCGGTGCGGTTGTTTCCCACGCCCGTCTGAAAACATTCCAGGAAATTAACGGGGTCTGCCACATCGCCAATCCAGGAAGAACGGGCTACCGTATAGTCAAGGCTATTCATTGAGGAAAGATATACTTTCCAGTCCTGATTCAGCAACTGGACATTTACATTAAGGTTCTCTCGCCACATACGCTGAATGGCCTCGGCAATGGTACGGTGTGCTTCGCTGGTGTTATACAGGATTTCCACGGGCGGTATTCCTTTTCCGTCGGGGTAGCCTGCTTCAACAAGTAGTTCACGCGCCTTCTCCAAGTTGAATTTCACCTGGTATTCCGAAGCATATCCCACGCCGGGGGGCGTAAGACTGCCAGCGGGCTGCTCATCGCCCGTGAGTACATAATGTGCAATCTCCTCTCTGTCGAGGGACAAGGCAAAGGCCTTGCGCACCAGGGGATTGTCAAAAGGAGGACGAGTAACATTCAGACGATAAAAATAGGAACCATAATAGGGGTGCAGCTGCAACACATCCGGATATTCTTTCTTGTAGACTTTCACACGATGCAAGGGAATAGTGGAGGTGAGGTGCAGCATTCCGGCACGAAAACTGCGTTCCTCAGTCTGGAGATTGTCAATGGGATGATAGTCAATACCTTCAAGTCTGACAGCAGCACGGTCCCAATAGTGAGGATTCCTTCTTACGCTAAGAAATTCATTGGGACGCCATTGTGTCAGCATGAAGGGGCCGTTGCTCACCAGATTTCCGGGACGTGTCCACTGGGTGCCTCGTTCGTCCATCTTCCCAAATTCCTCTATGGTCGCACGATGCACAGGAAACCAAGCGTAGTGATTGTGCATGGTCAGGAAGTAGGGAGTAGAATGTTCCAATGTTGCTTCGAGCGTATGCGCATCCACCACTTTCACACCCACTTCTGAAAAATCCTTGATAGCCCCTTCATTAAAAGCACGAGCGTTCTTCAGACAGTACAAGAGATAAGCATATTCGGATCCCAGAGCAGGGGCGAGGATACGCTGCCACGCGTAGGCAAAATCGTTGGCGGTTACCGGTTCGCCGTTTGACCAGAGCGCGTTGTTGCGGAGATGGAATACATATACAAGCCCATCTTCCGATACATCCCACGACTCCGCGACTGCAGGCACGGGATCTAATGTCGCAGCATCACAATCCAGCAGCCCCTCGAACAATGCCGTCAATACGCGATGTTCGGTAACACCGGACACGATATGCGGGTCCAGTTCCTGCACCTCGGCGCCATTACCCACCTGCAGGACGTTCTCTGGCATTGGGTTCCCCGAGGAGCAACCACAAACACACCATATGACTGTAAGAAATAAAAGACAAACCACACGCGCAACGTACATGAATCACATCCTTGTTTCATTTTACCTATAGCCAGCATTATAGCCGTAGCGCCGGAAAATAACAACGTATGCACAACCCTTACTATGACGTATAGCCCCCATACGACCTGTAAGTTAAACAGGAAGTTTTCAAAGCAAAACAAAGCGTGTTATGCTATGTGAAAACATTGGAGGAGAACCAGAATGAACCGACGAGATTTTCTGAAAACGGCAGCAGCAACGGCGTTCATGTCAGGGATGAATCTTGCCTGGGCGGGTGATGACAAGAAATTGAATTTTGTGTTTATCCTGATTGACGATTTGGGCTGGCGCGATTTGGGCTGCTTCGGCAGCAGTTTCTATGAGACACCCAATCTGGACCGGCTTGCCCGTGACGGGATGCGATTCACCAATGCCTACGCCGCCTGTCCGGTTTGCAGTCCCACCCGGGTCAGCATCATGACAGGAAAATACCCCGCCCGTCTGGCAACCACGGATTGGTTCGGCGCACCGCAACCGGAGAACGCGCATAATCATGGCACGGGCAAGAACAAGTTGCTGCCAGCCCCGTATGAAGCAAAGATGCCATTGGAAGAAATGACGTTGGCGGAGACGTTTCACGATGCCGGTTACCGGACATTCTTTGCGGGCAAGTGGCACATGGGCGACGAAGGATATTATCCGGAAAACCAGGGTTTTGAAATCAACAAGGGCGGCTTTGAGAAGGGCAGTCCGCCGTCCTATTTCTCGCCTTACAAAAACCCCAGACTGGAAGACGGTCCAGACGGGGAACACCTACCGGAACGATTGTCACAGGAATGTGTCCGTTTTATGGAAGCGGAAAAAGGAAATCCATTTCTGCTCTACCTTTCCATGTATTCTGTTCACACACCACTGCGGAGCAGGAAAGATCTGATAGAAAAGTATGAGCAAAAAGCAAAACAATTTAAGCATAACGGCCCTGAATTTATTCCTGAAGGGAAGCGTCAAGTGCGACAGATACAAGACCATGCCGTATACGCTGCCATGGTGGAGTCCATGGACCAGGCAGTCGGCAATGTTTTGGATGCACTCGTAAATCTTGGCATAGAAAAAAATACGGTGGTCATGTTCATGTCCGATAATGGCGGCCTGTCCACCAGCGAAGGGTCACCTACCAGCAATGTGCCGCTTCGTGCCGGTAAAGGGTGGCTGTATGAAGGCGGTATCCGGGAACCCATGATCGTCAAATGGCCCGGAGTAACTGAACCGGGAAGCATCTGTGAACATCCGGTAACCAGCACCGATTTTTATCCGACCATGCTGGAACTGGCAGATTTGAGCAGCAAACCGGAACAGCATTGCGACGGCGTAAGTTTTGCGCCATTACTGCATGGATCCCCCATGCCAGATGACCGACCCATCTTCTGGCATTACCCCCATTATGGCAATCAAGGAGGATCCCCCGGCGCGGCGGTGCGTCTTGGCGATTACAAACTTATTGAATTTTTCGAAGACGGCAGTGTGGAACTCTATAATCTTGCTAAAGATTTGGGAGAACAAAACAACCTCGCAGAAAAAATGTCCGACAAAGCGGCGGAACTCCAGCAGATGCTGCATGACTGGCAAAAATCGGTGAATGCACGTTTCCCCTCACCTAACCCAAATGCAGCGTCATAACGTAAACACGTCATCCTTGCCTCGTTGCGAAAGAGGTAAGGATGCCTCTTCTACGTTGTGTACCTTATTTTTCTCTTTTGAGTAAAGATGATCAGACTACACAAGACATTGCCACATGTTTGTCTATCGTTGTTGCAACGTCTTGGCGGTTGCCACTGAACCAATGTATTTGTCCGTGCCTATCGAGTAGTCAAGAATTGGATTTTGCTTGCCCGTAGCCTTGCATCGCTTTTCAATCCAAGCGTTCATCCTGCCGCGAAGCAATTCAACGATTTCCGGTTCTTTATTGGCAAGATTTTTTGACTCTTCCGGATCATCAATCAGGTTATAAAGTTCGACAGGCGGTTTTCCGTGGAAGTCAGGTTCCAGCGCTTCCCAGAATTTCCATATCGGGGTGCGCCAACCCTGTTTCCGCATCCAGGTGCATTCCGAAATGTAAAATTCAGAACGGGGTGAGGCATCGTCTTCGTTAAAATACTTCACCAGCGACACGCCGTCATGCTTGACACCTTTGGCGAGTGATTTCAAGCCACAAAGCTCGAGTATAGTAGGAATCATATCTTCATGCTTGGAATAGGCGTTGCTGCGTACACCCATAGGCACCTTGCCGGGCCAGTAATAAATGAGCGGTACGACGAGCGTAGGCTCATAGAGGCCATGATGATCAAAAAAGCATTCATGATCATAGAGGGTTTCGCCGTGGTCCCCGGTAATAACAATAAGCGTATCCTCGATACATCCCAGTTCTTCAAGGCGTGTAACGATGCGCTGGCAGCAGGCATCCATGTAGGCGAGGGCGCCATCGTACTGCGCGATCACATAGTCTTTGTCGGTACAACCAGGCGGCATCCATGAACGCAAAAAATCAGCAAAGGGTTTGAATGCGAACACAGGCTCCATGCTTTTGTTTTTCTTGTCGCAGGGATTCTTGGAATAGAACAATTTGTCATAGGGCGCAGGCGGCAGGTAGGGGGAATGCGGGTCCATGTGGCGCAAAAACAACAGCCACGGTTTGCCTGATTTTTGCATTTTCTCCAGCGCCGGAATGGCGACGTTATTCAGGTTTTCCGCCTTGCGTGCGGGCCGATCCTCCCAGGAAAGCCATCCCTCAAAATTGAGGTAGTTGTCAAAGCCGCGATAGAAGCCTTTGTCAAACCCCACTACCGTACTGGTGTATCCCGCCTTCTTGAGCAGTTCCGGCAGCGTAGGCTGCTTCTTGTCCAAAGGTCCCTTGGGTCCTAGGCTTACCATCTGATGACTGATAACATCCTGCCCGGTAAGCATGCTGGAATACGCCGGGGTTGTTGGGATATAGGGACTGAAGGCATTCTCAATAAGAGTGCCGTTGTAGGCAAGTTCATCAAAATATGGGGTGGTCAATCTGGGATAGCCGTAACAACTCATGTGGTCGCGGCGGATGCTGTCAATGGCAAAAATCAGGATGTTGGGGTGTTTCTTTGGCATGGCATTTAACCTTCGCTGTTATTCATTCACCGATAGCACGCTAAAGCGTGAACGGCATACATAAAAACTAACGGGCGTTGCAGCCCTGTAAACATGCATTCAGATATCCATAACTTTCCGCTGCGATAATGGCGCAGCGTTCCACAGGGTACTCTGTGGCACCGATAACTTCGAGATTTACCGGCCCGTCATAGCCTGCTTCTGCCAGTACAACACAATAGCCCCACAGGTCAATTTCGCCTCTTCCACAGGCCTGTAATTCGGGATCGCCGGGCGAGGGCCCGGGTCCGGCACAATCACGGATATGGACATGACGCACTCGGGAGATAACCTGTTTTAAGGCATCTTTCGGCACCTCACCGCCGCGATGGATATGACTGGGATCCATATCAATGCCGAAAGCGGGCGAGGTGATTTTCGACATGGCTTCCATTGTGGTGGGTGTATTCCAGATACTTGCATTCACATGTGCCTTTACACACAGAGTAACGCCGAAGGGCTCTGCCTTTTCCGCCATTTTGGCGAGCATGTCAATGACTCTCGGCAAATCCTCGGGCACATCCTTAGAACCGCCTGGGCCAACGTTAATGACAGGAATGCCGATTTCAGCCGCCGCCTCGTATGCCATCATCAACCGCTCTTCGTCCAAAGCCGCTTCTTCCATGGCAGTAATGGGCAACTGCAAGTCCTCGGATATAGCCTTTATTTCTGCTGCATCCTGTTTCCATGTATCCAGACAGAGGTGTTCGCACATGCCTTTGATTGCAGAGATTTCAAGGGCATCATAGCCTGCCCACTTGATATAGTTCGCCGCTGTTTTGAAATCTGTTCCGGCAAACAACACCGTATTCGCGCCTAATTTAATCATGAGTTATTCCTTATTTAGTAAAGCACCTTGACCACGGAGTTTGTTTCCCACGAGGTGATGCATGCTTCAATAATTTTCTGCGCGCGCAATGCATCTTCGCCGCTTCCGTCAATTTTTGCCGGCGCGACTTTCTCCGCATTCTGTTCCAGCCAGGAATTGATACGAGAAGCGAAGGTTTCGGAAAAGTTCGTCATGCCGCCGAGATGATGGTAATGCTCCAATTCGCTGTTGGCGCGGCTGTAAAAGGTAAGTTCTTCACAGGCTTCTTCGATGACAATACGCCCCTTGCTGCCTGTGATTTCGCAGCGTTCCAGACCAAACGCGCCACCCGCATCGTAACTGCCCGTGAGGTGTCCGACCACACCGTTCTTGAACAGCATGTTTGCCTGCAGATTCGACCAGCACTTACGTTTTTTCCCGTCCATGGTTTCACCGCGCAAAAAGAAGGCCTGAACCTTGTCCACATCGCCACAGAAGTATCGCATCACATCAATGGAGTGGGGGTGTAGTGCGCGAATATGAAAGTGGGGAGAGGTTTCATTAGGATTGTTAATCCACATGGTCATATTGATAATGTGCAGTTTCCCAAGACGCCCTTCCGATATCCATTCCTTGGCGCGTTTAGCTGCGGGGGTAAACCGATGGTTGAGATCAACACCATAGCGCAATTTTTTTTTCTTGGCAAGGGCAACCATTTTCTTTGCTTTGTCCACTTCGTTGGAGATGGGTTTTTCGCCTAGCACTGGCAAGCCCGCATTCAACAGATCTATTGTGGGTTGATAATGGTCGCCACCATTTTCCTTGCCGGCAGTACACATGCTTGCGCAGTCAATCTTTATGCCGGCCGCCAACATATCCTTGATACTGTAAAACGCGGGACAGTCATAGGCCGCTGCTGCGGCATCGGCGCGTTCTTTTATGATGTCGCATACCGCCACAATTTTTGATAGTGGGTTTTCCTGATAACACCGGGCATGGGTATTTCCGATATTGCCCATGCCGACAATTGCTACGCGTAACGCCATTGTAGTTTCCTTTGATGAAAGAATATTTTGTATTGAACATTCTGCTTAAGCGAAGCAGATGGGATAAAATGTTGATTCAGGCGGCTAGTTTACCTATTCTTACCAGTGAAATCCAAATACAAACCCATAGACTTTGACAGGAGAAAGATCATGAAAAAGGCAGTCGTGTTTTCCGTAATCATTACGGTGGTTTTGGTTTTAGTTGTGCAGGCGGGCGTGCAGTATGTGTTGCATGGCGGCTTTAAGCCCCGTCCCGAAGGAACACCAACGCCATTTCCCGAAGGAGAGGGCTGGATAAATCTGCTCAGCGAAACGGAACAGTCGAACTGGCGCAACATCAAGGATGATGAGGATATCTTCGAGATTACTGATGATATGCTACACATCCATGGAAAGTCGCTTGGTACTCTGCGCTATGCCGGATATACGGGACGCACCTTCTCCGACTTCGAACTGCATCTGGAGTTCAAACTTGCAAAACGCTGCAACAGCGGCGTGTTTCTCCGAGCACTTGAAAAGGACCCCGTCTATCGCGGCTTTGAGATACAGGTGCTTGAGGACCACGGCAAAGCGCCCTCCTTCACCAGTAGCGGCTCCATCTATGATGTGGCATCGCCCATGTTCAACATGTCGCGTCCCGCTGGCGAATGGAACTCTTTTGACATTACTGCGCGTGGCCATAACATCGTGGTGGTCATGAACGGCTGGAAGGTCATAGATGTAGACATGTCCAAGATGACTTCGTTAATTGGAAAATTCAAAGTACCTTTTGCTGAATTGCCGCTGGACGGGCTGCTTGCATTGCAGGATCATGGGGGAGAGGCATGGTACCGTAACATCTATATTCTGCCCCTTGATGTTGACACAGAGGAAGCACCAGAACCAGATGCACCGATTACTTAATAGAAAAAACGAAAGAACGCCCCGTCGAAGAAAAAACGACGGGGCGCAACACAAAGAAGAATGAAAGGATGGTCTGTCTTAACGTTTGGAGAACTGAAACCGTTTGCGGGCACCTGGGCGACCGTATTTTTTACGTTCCACTTCACGAGCATCACGGGTCATGAGACCGGCAGCACGCAATGCGGGCCGAATGTTCTCATCGTTTTCGCAAAGAGCACGTGCAATACCCAGGCGAATGGCATCAGCTTGACCGGCAAGCCCTCCACCAGCACAAATCGCACGGACATCAAAACTTTCTGACAATCCTGAAACGGCGAGGGGCTGTGAAGCCATCTGCACAAGGGTTTCCCGTGCCAGATACTCTCCGACAGGCTTTCCGTTCACGATAAATTTTCCCGCACCCGGACGGATGCGTACTCTTGCGGTCGCACGTTTCCGACGACCAAGCGCCACGATTTCATTTGTTTTGGGGTCTATCACAATTTTCTCTCCCTTGAAAGGCGTTATTGTTAAAGTTCATGGGGAACTGGTTGCTGCGCTTCATGCGGATGCTCTGAACCTGCATATACCCGAAACTGGGTTGCTAGCTTTCTACCGAGCCTGTTGCCTGGCAACATGCCCTTAATGGCAAATTCGAGAGCACGCGTTGGATGTCTGCTCATAAGCGTATCCAATCGGGTCTCTGTCAAACCACCGGGATAACCAGAATGCCGATAATACATCTTCTGACGCATCTTATTTCCCGTCACCAGCACTTTTTCTGCATTGATAATGACGACAGAATCGCCACAATCAAGAAAAGGCGTATATTCGGGTTTATGCTTACCACGCAACAGCCTCGCTGCCTCCGCAGCCACACGGCCAAGTGCCTTGCCTTCGGCATCAATGAGATGCCATTTTTTGTTTATTTCCCCTTGTTTGGGGACATACGTTTTCACAAATCGTTCCTCCACTGGGAGTGTTGACATACTGCTAACAGATTAGTAAATACAAGGGTTCTATAACGGGGAAGCGTATAGTAGCAAATAAACAACCTGTATTGCAAATTCTATATGCGCAATTCTTTCACGCCCTTTGTTTTGTAAGGGCCAAGTTTGCGGTGCGTCACATCGTTATGATACATTATGGAAGTGCGCTTGAGCGAATTTCTTTTCTGCGCACTAGTATTCCCAGACACTTTCCACCTTTACAACCAACCTTATTTGGAGGTACTCGCATGCAGGAATGGATGCGCAAACACAGACGGCTTATTATGTTCTTTATCCTTTTGTTTATTGGCGTTCCGATGGTTATCTTTTTGGGTATGCCCTCGATCCAGCCATCAACGGAAACAGCCGAGGATAATGTCATCGCAAAGGTTGGCAATATCCCTATCCTAGAGTCCGAATTCCGGCAGCGTCTTGACGCCCTGGCGGCGCAAAGAACGCAGCAAGGTGTAGAGCGACCCACTTATCAGGAACTGGATGCGGACGGTACAGCCACTCGCGTACTTGAACAGCTGACTGATGCCGCCCTAGTGCGAATCCAAGAGCAACAGCGTCCGTTTGCAGTAGAGACCGACTTGCTTGCAAAACAAATGCAAAAAGAGCAGTGGTTTCAGGATGAAGACGGTAACTTCAACCGTGAAGCCTGGAACGAATGGGTACAAAGCATTGACAAATGGGATGAAATTTATGCCGACCTTCAAGAGGGTGTAGCCCGCCAGATTTTTCTCGGTACTATTACAGCGTCCGCAGGCCGTATCCTAGAGAGCAAAATTGACGAAGAACTGCTTGCCAGCCAGACAAAACTTAAGTTCAAACATGGCAAAGTGGAGTTGCTGGTTGTGCCGACGGAAGAGGAACTGCAAGCCCATTATGATGCGAACCCAGACACTTACCGGGAACCGGAAGTGCATCAGGCGGAATTTCTTCAGGTATCGCTGATTCCTGACGTTCCTGAAATTGCTTATGAAATCATCGAACGCGCCCGGGCTGGAGAAGATTTCGCCGCCCTTGCAAACGAATATTCCGATGAATATACGGAGGGAAAAGAACCTGCAGGCGGTGTAATGGGGTGGCGTCGTGAAGGAGAGTTCGTTTCACCCCACTTGAAGCCTTTCTTCGCCCTTGAATACAATAAAGTAAGCGACCCGGTACTTGGACCCTCCGGCTACATTATCTACAAGATAGACGAGGAACGCACCAGTGAGATTACGGGCGAACGCGAGATTAACGGCAGCCAGATTCTGCTGAATGTTGAACTGGATGAAGAAGCCATGGCCCAGCGTGAAGCCCTTGCCAATGAAATCAGTGCCAAACTGATGGAAAATAACGATGTACAAAGCGTTGCCGACGAATACGGTCTTGAGATATTGCGTACAGACTATTTCAACCGTTCGAACCTTGAGATAGAAAACATCCACCACGAAGACATTTATACTTTCCGTGGCCAGATTTTGGCCGACATGGAAACATCCTGGAAACCCATCAAGGCAAAGCGCCACATCTATATCGGCAAGATCGTGGATACCCAGCAGGGCGATTTACCGCCTTTTGATGATGTACGCGAAAAAGTGATTGATAACGTCATAAACGAACGTAAGCGCACTGAAGAATATCAGAGCATACTCGAAGAAAAGGTAAATGTGATCAAAGAGCGCGCCCGCACCCTTGATGAGATAAGTGATTTGGATGCGGATATCGTCGTTGAAATAGGGGAGACTGCAGAGCCCGTTTCTAAGGAAGATTCCCTTTTCCAAAAGCAGATATACGTGCAGACCACGAGCATATTCGATGCTTTGAAGGACAAGGAGGTGGGCGAAATGGGCGGGCCTATACGGGGATTCCTCGGCGCCTACTGGTTCTTTGAACTTCTGGAACGCGATGCGCCAACAGAGGAAGCGCTAGATGCATTAAAGGAAGAGCGCCAGGAAATCAAGGACCGCATTGCTCGGACCGCCCAGTTTGAAATTCTTTCCGACTATACCAAAGACCTGCGGGAACGGATGATGCCAACGGTATCCTATACGCAGGACTCAGCGGCTTTAGACCGTATACTAGGCCGCAACTGGGAAGGTGAGCCAGAAGAACCTGTAGATGAAAGCGCCACAGATGCAGCGGTTACCGATGATACATCATTGCCTGAAAGCGAAGAGACTTCCCCCGAAGACGAAGTCGCTAACGATGCAATCCCTGAAACTGCTGTGGAAGAAGAAATAACGGAGGCCACGCCCGACGATGTTACCCCTGATACTGCTGTGAAAGAAGAAATGACGGAAGCCACGCCCGACGATATTACCCCCGAAACTGCTGTGGGAGAAGAAATGACGGAAGAAATTAGCGCAGTTGTAGAGGTAACTGAAGGAGAAGCGCAAGAGGCGCCTGTGGTTTTGCCCGAAGAAACTGCGAGCAGTGATTCATCCGCTGTTGTCGAAGAAACGGTAGAGGCCGTTCAAGATGAAGTCACTGCTACAGAACCTGTTTCCGAGTAGTGTTATTGCAGCATATCTCCAGCAATGCACCGTTTTCTTACGCATTTTATTGGGTATAGTAGAGAGGTTTTCATGGAAAATATTATTATTATTGGAGGGGGACCAGCGGCATGTACCGCTGCTCTGTACTGCGCCCGTGCCGACCTTGATCCTTTGTGTCTTGAGGGTGAATTCAGCGCAGACATATTACCGGGCGGACAGCTGATGACCACCACTGAAGTGGAAAATTTTCCCGGATATCCTGAAGGCACCACCGGTGCGGAGTTGATGGAGGACTTAAAAAAACAAGCCTCGAAGTTCGGAACACGTTTTGCCTATAAGACAGCGGACGGGATTGACTTTTCGGGAACGCCTCTCAAAGTAATGGCCGGTGGAGAAACCTATGAAACCAGGGCCGTGATAATTGCTACAGGGGCTACCGCCAGATATCTTGGATTGGAATCCGAAAAACGTTTTGCCAACAAGGGGGTTTCGGCCTGCGCCACCTGCGACGGCGCATTGCCCCGGTTTCGCGGCAAGCCTGTTGTGGTGGTTGGGGGGGGAGACACTGCCATGGAGGAATCGCTGTTTCTTGCCAATTTTGCCGGGCAGGTTCATGTAGTACACCGCCGCGATAAGTTTCGCGCCAGCAAGATCATGGGGGAACGCGTAATTAACCACCCCAAGATCGCAGTGGAGTGGAATTCGGTGGTAGATGAAATACTCGGAAACGATGACGACGGCGTCACAGGGGTACGACTTCGCGATACCATCACGGATGAGACCCGCGAACTCGTCTGTGTAGGCTATTTTGCCGCCATTGGCCACAAACCAAACTCGGATTTATTTCAGGGTATTCTGGATGCGGATCCATCTGGCTACCTGATTACAAAGCCGGACAGTACCTATACCAACGTGCCCGGCGTATTCGCTTGCGGCGATGTTCAGGACAAGATTTACCGTCAGGCAATTACAGCAGCTGGCAGTGGGTGTATGGCGGCGCTTGACGCCACCAGATGGCTTGAAGGACAGGAATAATCTGCTGCCACTGTTTGCTGTTGCCATCAGAGAGATTTTATGGGATTATTATCATCACAATTATCCTCCAGAGAGATGGCACTGTTATGCCGTGAACTTGCCACGACTTATGGCGCAGGAATACCGCTTCTTCAAACGCTACAACTGGCCGCCGATCACAGCAGTTCAAGAAAAATACGGTATATGCTGGAACGTATCGGGCAATCCATACGGGACGGTCAGAGTTTCGATGGAGCAGTACGCGCCGAAAGTGGCTTGTTGCCGGACATGTTCATTGAGATAATTCACGCCGCTGAAATTGGCGGTAAACTTGATGAGCTACTTGAAGATTTGGCGGCATATTACGAAAACGTCTGGAAAATGGTCCGTTCAGCACAGGCCGCTATGGTATACCCGTTGCTGCAACTCCTTTCCGCCTGGTATCTTGGCACTTTCTCACTGGGACTTGTCGGGCGGTTCAATCCCTTTGCCACTGAACGCTTTGTCATGCGGGAGTATCTTTCGAGTTATTTTTTATTTCATATCAAGTCGCTTTTTATTTTTGCTCTGGTCGCGGCAATTCTGATTGCCCTTGGTCGCGCCGGGTTGTTACGCATGCCTTGGGCCCTGTTCAAAAATGCCATTTGGCCCATTCGCCATATTTCTAACAAATTCTCCATGGCGCGTTTTTTTCAAACCTTGGGCTTACTGGTGGGATCAGGTTTAAATATGCAGCGGTGCATCGAACGTAGCGCCGCGGTTACCATGAACCCGCTTATAGAACGGGACCTGCTAAAGGCCATCCCGATTCTCATGAACGGCGGCACATTGGTGCAGGCATTTTCCGGCTGCAGTTATATAAACCGTGTCGGCAAGGAAATGATTGCAGTAGGTGAAAAGAGCGGCCGGCTTGACGCGACCTTGAAAAAGGTTGCAGAATATCATTATAACGAAGCACAGGCCGCTGTGAATGTGGCCACAAAATTATTGTTCGTCGCCACAGTATTGATTGTTGGCGTTATAATAGGAGCGATCGTCATTTATTTTTATGCAAACATGTACGGTTCACTTATGACCGGCATATAACGATTCACATCATGAAATGGAGTAATTAGATGGGCGAAGAAGAACTTACCTTGCAGGCATTCCGTGATAAACCACCGGAAGAGGAACCCAGAGACCTCACGAAATGGGTGTGGTTAGGTATTATACTCCTATTCGTCGTTATGATCGTTTCTTTCTGGGTGAGTCGAAATCCCCGTCCTATTGCCACAAGCGTCCAAGCAAAACACATTCTTATTTCATTCGACGCGGCAGACCCGGTTGACCGAGGCAGGGCATACGAGCGCATTTCCGAATTGCGCGAACGTATTGTTGATGGCGAGAATTTCGAAAGTCTGGCGCGCGCCCACTCGGATGATACGGTATCGGCAAGACGGGGAGGCGATCTCGGTTGGGCGCCACGCGATACCTATGCTGCGGCGTTTGAGGAGTTTTGTTGGGGAGCGCCCATTGGCGAACTCAGTGACGTAATACAGACGCAATTCGGGTTTCACTTGGTCATCGTCGTGGACCGACATATTGCCGATGCCGAACTCTACGAAATTGAACTTGAACAGCGGGCATTTGAAGAATTGCGCAAACAGAATCAGAACACACAGTAACCCTTTTCCGGCCCTATCAGAACGGGATTGAGCACAGAGACAACACCGCATTTTTCGTAACGTCACAGGCGTTTTCTTTTCTGGAGAAACTACATTGAAACTTTCCACCCCCATTATTGAAATAATCCGTGGCTGCTATCCCGATGTGGAAGACTCGGATATCATGGTCAGCACACCGCCATCCCTTGAACATGGCGATATGGCTGTTCCCATGTTTACGCTGGCCAAAAAATTCCGCAAAGCCCCCCATGCCATCGCTCAAGAACTGTCGGCGCAGATCACTGGCAATGAGTATGTTGTCGCCGCCACTGCGGCAGGCCCCTACGTAAACTTCAAACTGAACCGGGATCAGGTCGGTGCTGCTATTGTCAAGGAAATTATGGAGGGAGGCATAAACTGGGGAAGCAATGATTCCGGCAAGGGGCAAAGGGTGCTGATTGAACATACCAGCATCAACCCTAACGCAAGCCCTCATGTGGGACGGGGACGCTGCGCCATGATTGGCGACAGCATCACGCGGCTACTGCGGTTTGAAGGCTACGATGTTGAAGTGCATTACTATGTGAACGACATGGGACGGCAGATAGGGCTACTGGTGCTGATAGCGGATGAATTGCAGAACCTGACCTTCGATCAGATTCTTGATGCCTATGTAAAAGCCAACCAGCGTGCGGAAGAGGATGCCGAATTCGCCGAAAAAGGCTATGCGCTGCTTGCCAAAATTGAGGAGGGCGATCCGGAAACGCAACGTAAATTTCATGAGGTCACGGATTTATGCCTGAAAGGACAATTGGCCGTATTAAGCCGGCTTAACGTCACTTACGATATCTTTGATCGGGAATCGCTGTATGTCAACGACGATCGGCTCAAGAAAATAGAAGATGCCTTAACGGAGAAGGGCGCGTTGTTCACCGACGAAGATAACCGGCGCGTGGTAGACCTGTCCAAACTCGGCTACGAAGCAGAGGAAGGCCGGTATTTCGTACTGCGTCGCGCCAACGGTTCTTCTATGTACGGGTGTCGCGATCTGGTGTACTCTATTGACAAGCAGGAACGAGGCGCTTCCCTGAACATGATGGTGTTGGGCGAAGACCACAAACTCTATGCACAGCAGCTTGGATTGATGTTGGAATCAGCTGGTATTCCTGCGCCAGAAGTTGTTTATTACGCTTACATCCTGTTAAAGGACGGCAAGATGTCCACACGCCAGGGCAAGGTGGTGCTGCTGGCAGACTTCCTTGACCAGGCTGCTGCCCTGGCAAAAGAGCGGGTGGTGGAGCAGTTTCCCGATCTGACAGCGGAAGAACATGACGTGATTGCAGAACAGGTGGCTGTTTCCGCCATTCGTTTTGCCGTGTTGCGCGTGAAGTCAAATAAGAACGTCACCTTCGATATGGAGTCTGCATTATCGTTCCAAGGCGACACGGGCCCTTACATTCAGTATAGTTGTGCGCGCATACGTTCCATTCTCAGGAAAAGTGAAGTTGCCATTCCAGAAGCGCCGGATGCGTCTTTCTGTGTAAAGACCGATGTGGAGTGGGCACTTTTGCTGAAACTCGCCCATTTCCCCGAAGTAATCGCCGACGCCATGACGCAGCGGGTCTGCGCGCCTATAGCCAACTACGCACTGGAATTGGCACACGCATTCACTTCTTTTTACCACGATTGTCCCGTATTGGCCGCCGGGGATTCCAATACCACGAAGATGCGATTGCTGCTCTGTCGTGCTACATTGCAGACCCTGATCAACGCTTTAGATATTCTTGGTATTGAAACCCCTGAGAGAATGTAAGTAAACTGGTGAAGGTATCTTCCAATTCAGAAAACGGGTACAAAGGCATTCAGAATTTCCACACTGCCTTCTGGAATCAGCGCCACTAGGTCCGGTAGATCATACCAGGAAAGTGCATCATGTACGGCGTTTATCAACTGGCATTTGGCGCGGGGTGTTTTTACAACTTTCTCCCACGAGGGGATGCCGTCTTTGAGGGTGATGTGGGCAAATAGATCGGGATAAAGGACGGCGGCGTGTAATGCAGGGACTGTGGCGTTGCCTGTTGCGACCAGCTGTACAGAACGCGTATTTTTATATGCTTTCAACCAACCGGTAACCGCATGGATGTCGGTGACTCGCATGCCGACGTAGCTTTTGCCAAGCAGGTATGCGGTAAAATAATCCTTCCAATCGGAACCCACATAGGGATGCCAGCCGTTGGGACTTTGGGATCCTTGTGTTTCACCCATGCCCCGCAGGTCCACGGCAAGTACGGCGTTACCCGCTTTCAGCATATTAGCGCCAATGCCATTCTTATCAAATACTGCCGATTTACCCGACTCATGCAGGACGAGAATATAGTCGCCGGAAAACTCTTTTGGTGTGGCGAGGATGGCGGGAAGCACCACACCATCTTCCGGCTTGATTTGGAATGTCTCATAGGTGATATCACCTTCCGTTATAACTTCAACTGTGGCAAACTCAGGCCGAGGACTGGTTTCCGTGTAGGCAATCAGTTCTTTCACCTTGTTGCGCAGTTCCTCATCGCTGCTTTCTTTCCGGAAAGCGGCGCGTTTTTCTTTCAATTGGTCGGCGCGCATGGCATTCAGGTCCAGCACGGAAAGGGCATTGTCCATGAGCATGACCTGGCCTTGCGGGCTGCATTGCGCTTCTTCGTCGGAGAAGATGGTGAAGTCCGGCTCTGTGATAACGCGGTCCTGTTCAAGCAGCCAACGGCTCATCCACCTGGCAGCGCCTTCACGCAGCGGCTGGGAAAAGCCATGTTCTGCGTCATATTCGATGATATCCATGCGCTCCGCGTAGCCCAGCCTCGTGAACAACCGTTTCGCCTCGCGGAAGGTATTCCATGAGCCGGTAATGTCGAAAAAGTCCTTTGTTGCAGTACACATTAGTGTCGGCTTGGGTGCGCGCATGTGTACGTAATCGGCATGGTCCATGCCAAAGGCTATCT
This sequence comes from uncultured Nitrospirales bacterium, assembly GCA_964493075.1. Classification (GTDB taxonomy): domain Bacteria; phylum Hydrogenedentota; class Hydrogenedentia; order Hydrogenedentales; family CAITNO01; genus SLFT01. The sequence goes on from CAZBNU010000062.1 coordinate 17,503, forward strand.
GCCCGTAGATATTCTGTTCGGCATCCTGAGCGCCTATGGTGTTCAGCAATCGGTCAAAAGAAGTGAGGTAGCAGGAGGGGGCGGCGCACACGATGCGTTCGTCCAGTGCCATAAGATAACTGGTAAGGGTGCCGCCGCCGGAGTTGCCTGTGCAGCCGATGCGGTCAGCAATAATGTCGTCGCGGCTTTGAAGGTAGTCAATGGCGCGCATGCCGTCCCAGATACGGTAGGCGGCGGTGTTGGTACCCGTGAGAATTGCGCCGATACCCAACAGGGTGTGCTCCAGGGTTGATCCAAATTCTGCTTTCCCCTCTTTCGTCAGATAAGCGTAGCGTTCTCCCTGACCGATGGGGTCATAACACAATACTGCCATGCCATTAGCCGCCAAGAGCATACAAGCCCGTTGGTAAGCTTCGCTGGCTTTGCCGTTGACACTGTGCCCACATGGCACAATAATGCCTGGACAGGGGGCTTTTGTCTTTGGCAGATATAGAAGGGCTGTAACAAAATAATTTGGACGGCTTTCGTAAATAATCTTCTCAAATCGGAACAGGTCACGCTCGCCCTGGGCCACAGTCTGGGCATTTAACGGGGTACGTTCAGGAAGGCCACCCAACTGCGTTACGAAAAAGGCGTGCATTTTTTGTTGGTAGGCGATGATATCCTCCGGCGTTTTAAGAGAATCATAGGCTTCACTTCGATCATCACAAGCCTTTTTCACTTGATCAAGAAAATACCATTTCATCATTTCTGCGGCTGGCTTTTCTTCTATCTGACCGTTCAGCAATACGAACGAGTCAGCGTTTAAATCGGACGCGGCAAAAAGTGTTATGCAGAGAAGCATTGCAGACATCATGGTATCGTCTCCTTGTGTTCATACGATTTTGCGATTATAGGCTTCGTAATAGCCTACCCCTTCTTATGGGCATATTTCCATTTGCCAAAAGCAACGGCGGAAGAACAAACCGTCTTCCGCCGTGATATATCATGTTTTGCAGAGGTTATTTCAACTAACGTGTAGGATTTCCCCACCACGTCCCTGTGAAATGAGCGATTTGTAAGTTTTCAATTCGGCTTGCGTTGCTGGATCAGTCAAATATACCGTCTGGCCTTTTTCTGCGGACATATAGGCGGCCTGGCACAGTTTTGTGATTTCGAGGCCGTAGGCAAAGTTCAGGAAGGCATCTTTGCCTTCTTTGAAACTCACCACGGCATCCGCAATTTCGTCCACGTAGCCGTACAGATCGGCCTCATTGGTTTCCACAGTGAGCAGACCGCGGCTCGCGGTGGCTTTTTCAAGGGCAGTCTCGCTGTCCGCCACGGCTTCCGCCGCTTCGTCGCCAATGAAAACTTCCAGTGGGGAACGCAGGGAATTCAGTTCAAAGGCGTAGCCAGGTCCCAAGCCGTCCATAAGAAGACGAAGCCCCTGCTTGTCGTACATCCATGAGTTAGTGAACTGAGCCTGCACCAGTTGTCCCGTTTCCGGATTCTTGAAGGTGACCATACCCGTCGCGAAATCTTCCGCCGGAACTTTGCTGTAATCAACGCCCATGCGATCCAGCAGTTGTTTGCGGTATTTTGGAATGCCCCATTTCAGCAACGAAGTAACTGCGCTGACGGCTACGGGCTGCAGGAAGGTAACGGGTTTTCCATAAGGGGTCAATACATACCAACCCACCGCGATGGAGTGACAGCCCATGTCGGAAAGCACGCCGCCGCCCTGTTTGGTGGGATCCCAGAACCAGCCTTCATGGGGACCGGAATGTTCTTCCGCACTGCGTGCCAGCGCCAACGAACCCATGGTGGCCTGTACGGGCGCCAACTGTTCCATCTGAGCGCGGATGCCCTTCATGTGAATCTGGTTCTCAAAATAGGCCGTCGGCAGTTTTGCCTCTTTGGCAAGGTCTACCAACTGTTGCGCTTCCAGCACCGTGCGGCCCAGCGGTTTCTCGCACATGACACCCTTGAGTGCCGCGCCGGCTTTTACAGAGTCCGCAATTTCCTGCATAATCTGGATGCGGGCAAAGTTGGGGGCAAAAATGGCAACGGCATCCACATTCTTGCACAGTTCGCCGACCGAATCATAAACGACGCAATCGCCAATGCCGCTCTTCTTGGCAGCATCCGCCAATTCCTCGGCGCCCTTCAGCGCACACACTCCGGCGAGTTCAACGCCACGAATCTGCGCCATGGCCTTCGCCTGGAACTTGGCAATAAACCCAGCGCCAATAAATCCAATTTTGAAATTCGACATCATAACTCTCCTTCCGCATACCGCGGGGTTGTAAGTTCTGTATTTCCGCTCACAGCAAGCCTTAATTATAAGGGAAAATCTTTATTGGCGCAAATAGTCATGCCTTAATAGTATTTATAAGGTTTTGTCACAGCGGATATTCATCCGCCAAACCCAATCAAGACAATTTTATATATTCCGAATATTTTTGTCTTATCTTTCGCGACAGAAACAATATTTTTACCAGAAGCAAAAGCAAAAATATTTTTATCCTCTTGTAAATAAGGTAGATACTATCCATTGCGTTAATTTATTTGCATCTTGTGTCCAAACATAGGATACTGTAAAGCGTTATACAG
>CAZBNU010000063.1:0-19940 GCA_964493075.1 uncultured Nitrospirales bacterium
AACCCGGTCTATTTCGATGCCCTGCTGCTGGAAAAGGTACGCCTTGAAGAAAGGATTACCCTGCTGCTGAATACGGCAATGATCGCCGCCAGCAAAACGGATACGGGACGCATTGAATCCGTCCGTGCGTTCAACAGCCAGAACAGCATCCTCTACGAAATAACATCATCTTTGTTCTGCGATGCGTCCGGGGACGGCATACTGGGATATCTTTCCGGAGCGGCCTACCGGGTTGGTGCGGAGTCTGCCGGGGAATTTAACGAAGCCTTTGCTCCTGATGAATCCTATGGTGAATTGCTTGGACACAGTATTTTTTTCTACACTAAAGATACGGGAAAGCCCGCGAAATATGTACCACCGGAGTTTGCCTTAAAAGACATCGAAGAAATTCCGCGGCACCAGCATATCACTGCCAGGAGCGAGGGGTGTTCTCTGTGGTGGCTGGAATACGGCGGACGTTTGGACACGATTCATGATACGGAAGCGATCAAATGGGAATTGTGGAAGGTCGCCTATGGGGTCTGGAACTATATCAAAAACTCCGGCAAGTTTCCTGAAACGGATACCCATACTCTGGAGTGGATCGGCGCTATCCCGGGCAAGCGGGAGAGTCGCCGCTTCGAAGGCGATTATATGCTCTGCCAACCGGATATTGTTGGGCAGAAACATTATGACGATGCGGTTTCCTTTGGCGGCTGGGCCATTGATTTGCACCCTGCAGACGGGGTGTACAGCGATAAGCCAGGCTGCACCCAGTACCACAGCAAAGGGGTCTATCAAATTCCCTGGCGCTGCATGTACAGTCGCAATATCGAAAATCTCTTTCTCGCAGGCCGGTTAATTTCCGCCAGTCATGTGGCCTATGGATCAACCCGCGTCATGATGACAGCGGCACACAACGCGCAGGCTGTGGGCCTGGCGGCAGCGCTATGCCGGGAAGACGAACTTGTGCCCAGAGATCTGTTGGACTCAAGCCACATGATGGTGATGCACACCCGCCTGATGCGGACAGGCCAGTTCATACCGCACTTGGGACTGAACGATACGGAAGACCTGGTTCTGAAAAGCACGATTACAGCCTCCAGTACGTATATGCTTGGGCAACTGACGCCGTCCACTGAAAAAGTGCCTCTTGATGCAGCACGAGCCTTGCTGGTTCCTGCAGGCGAAGGCACTTTCCCCGAAGTGACCCTGTATTTTACGGCAGAAGCAGAACATGAAGTGGAAGTGCAATTACGAATATCCCAAAAGAGTGGGAATTTCACGCCTGATAAATGCCTCGCAAGCCAAAAAATACCCCTCAAACCAGGCGCCAATTTGGCAACGCGCATCCAGTTCAATGCTATTCTGGATGCGACACAATATGCCTTCATTTGCATCATGCCCTGCGCTGGTGTTTCGGTGGCCCTTTCGGACACTATGCTGACTGGGGTGATGTCGTTGGTGCATTCGGCCAATAAAAGGGTGGCCAGCAGCGCCGTACAAACACCGCCGGAAGGAAGCGGTTTCGACAGTTTCGAATTTTGGCTGCCCGAACGACGCCCCTCCGGAAAATTACTGGCTGCGGAATTTCACCCGCCAATGAATGCCTTTGGCGTTGAGCAGTTGCGCACCAGCTATACACGTCCCTTCATCCAGTCCAATGCCTGGGTCGCCGGTAAAGACGACAAGCGTCCGCGTCTGACGTTTTCCTGGGAAAGCCCGCGAGCCATTCGAACCATCACGCTATTCTTTGATGTTGATTATGACCATGCCATGGAATCCGTTCAGTTTGGGCATCATGATAATGTCATGCCGTTCTGCGTGAAACATTTTCGCCTGATTGATGATCAGAACCGGATGATATTTGAGAAATCTGACCACCATCAAGCCCAATGCACGATTCAATTGAAAGACGCACTTGATATACAACAACTGCATATTGATATCCTGGAAACACATGGCGCGCCAGCCGCGCTGTTTGGTGTACATATTTATGAGTAACTATGGAGTGTTTTTTATGTTATCCCGTGCTGCTATAAACGGTATCTGTTTTCTCCAGGTCTTTCTACTCTTCTTCCTTTCAAATGTACATGCAGGCGAACCAACCCTGAGCAATGATGTCTACACGGTCACCCTGAATCAAGACCTGAGTTTTTGTGTGCAAGCAAGAACCGGCGTTCCCTTTGTGTGCATGCCGACATTCACTGTTATTGTCGCGGATATGGACCCGAAACTTAAAAACAGGCCAGCCGGGATTACCCCTATTAACTATAACGTGGTCAGTTGGGAAGTTGATCCGGTGCGCTTGCAACAAGACGATCTATTGAAGAAGGTTAAAATCGAGAAGGGCACGGCGGGAGATGGATTTGATGAAAGCGTGCTGAGAGGAAGCACGGATAACCGTACCGCCGACTTGTTTGCTGCGGCCAATACGGTAGTGGTGACGGCACAGGAAGCCATAATAAAAAATGACCTTATCCATTTTACGTTTAAGAAGAACGACGCATTTGATTTATCGGCTACGCTGACCGTGTCGGCTACCCCTCTTGAGCCGGTGTTGGCATTCCACTTTACACCCAATGCAGAAGGCTACTATTCGATTGGCTTTACCGGTATGCCGGAAACAAAACAAACAGAAGCTGATGAAATCTGGCAGCCGATGATCTGGCAGGAGAAGCGGTTTCCCGACAGGTCTTATATGACCTTGGCCTACCGGTGTACGATTCCAGCGACCATGGTGCGTGTACAGGAACAGACGGTCGCCCTGGTGGCCGATCCGGAAGAACTGCCCTTTGATCCCCTGCCGGTCATGGACAACTCCCGTTTCGGGGTGGCGGTCCGTAATGCACAGGGACATGCGCAACCGATGATCTTTGCGCCCGCACTTGGCGGATACGGCTCAAAGATGGAGGCGGGAAAGCCATTTGCTTTCAAAGTGAGACTGATTTCTGCACCGGGTAAGTGCAGGGATGCCTACGAACAGATCGCCCGGAAAATCTTTGGATTTACGGATTACCGGCATAATGCCATTGCCTCATTGAACGAAACCCTGAACAACCTGCTTGATTACGGCATGAGCGAATACAGCTGGTTTCTGGAAGACCTGAAGGGATGCTCCTATTCCACTGATGTCCCCGGTGCGGTGAAAAATGTATCGTCCCTAAGCCCATTGAATATGGCGTTGGTCACGGACGATCCGGACATCTATCAACATCGCGCCTACCCCTTGATCGAGTATATGCTGTCCCGCGAAAAGTTCCTGTTCAGTCTGGACCCCAAACAGAAGATTCAAAGTCCCTCGCGTAATATGAAAGGCCCGTGCGCCCCATTGACAGAACTGGCCGCGTTGTATGACATCTTTCGACAAGAAAATCCGGTGTTTCTGACTTTGGCCAAAGAAATGTACGGTATAGACCGAACTCTGAACCTTGATGTGATCGAAAAAGGCAATTCGTGGAAAAATGCCCTGGCCCTGTATAACGCTTCAGGGGACGCGCAATTTCTAAAAAAAGCGATGGCGGGCGCCGACGCCTATCTGGCAAAGCGGATGGAGAAAGCGCAAACAGATTTTATGGACTCCGATGCGGGCGGACTTTTCTTCTGGACGGGCTTTGCACCCAAGTGGATTGATTTATTGGAACTGTACGAACAAAGTGGGGAGCAGCGCTACCTTGACGCGGCACAGACGGGGGCGCGGCAATTTGCCATGTTTGTCTGGATGTGCCCAACGATTCCAGACGAAAATATTCTAGTGAATAAAGACGGTAAAGCGCCCTTGTACTGGTATCTCAAAGGAAAAGGGCATAAACAAATGCACCTGCCCGAAGAAGAAGTGCCAGCCTGGCGTCTTTCCGAGATGGGACTGACTTCAGAATCCTCCGGAACCTGTAATGGGCATCGCGCTATCTTTATGGCGAATTACGCGCCCTGGATGCTTCGCCTGGGCTACTATGCCAACGATATGTTCTTGATGGATATAGCGCGATCAGCCGTAATTGGACGCTATCGTAACTTTCCAGGCTATCACATCAATACTGCACGCACAACAGTCTATGAAAAAGCAGACTACCCGCTGCGCGATCACATAGAACTCAGTGTAAACTCCTTTCACTACAACCATATCTGGCCCATGATGTCAATGCTGTTTGATTATATGGTCACGGATGTTTTTGTTCGTTCCGAAGGAAAAATATCATTTCCCAGTCAGTTTATTGAAGGCTATGCCTATCTGCAGAACAAGTTTTACGGTCATGAACCAGGTCAATGGTATGGGCTGGATGATGTTTATCTGTGGATGCCGAAAGACGTGCTTGTGTGCGACAATATTGAATTGAATTATTTGACAGCCCGAAGCGATGACAAACTGCTAATCGCCTTCACCAATCAGGCGAATGAAAAAGTGACAACAACGATTCGCCTGAACACGGCCTTGATAGGCAATCTTGCTGGTGCAGAAAAACAGGCGGACGTGCGTTCGAAAAATGATGCAAAGCGATCATTGGTGATCGCTGATGGTGTCTTTAACATCACCGTGGAAGCCAAAGGGATCAAGTCGGTAGAAATAGAGGACGTTCAAATTGAAACCCTATTCCAGCCAGCCATTCTTGAGCGATCCCGGGATGATGCCTGGTCAACTGATTATCTCGAAGTTCCCTTTGGCAATGCCAGGGCCATGATTCTGCCCGGTCTTGAAAATAAAACCGCCTACCTCTATCTGCAATCGGATGATGCCGAGTTCAGTGGCGTTGTCCTGCACTACGAACGGGCTGGTTCCTGGAAAACGATTCATGATAATGCGTTCCCCTATGAATTTACCGTACCGCTTCACAGCGCGGATACAAAATTTACGTTTTATTTTGAAGGCACTACCGTGGATAGAAAAGTAACTCGTTCAAAAGAAGAGGTATTACAGCATGGCGATAGTTAAAGTTGTGCTTGCCACCCTGCTTTTGACACAGATGGCGGTTACTGCGTTGGCCGAAAGTTATCCTGATATCACCACAGTGCCCGCGGATTTGACGATACCCCCACTGGAAACTGGCCCTCCCCGGCCGGGGGTGCGTGTTGCAATTACCCCTATTGAGTATAAAGACACGGCGGTACATCACGTGCTATATCTCCCGGTCAACTGGCAGCCCGGCAATACATATCCTGTGCTGGTCGAATACGCGGGCAATGGGAATTATCATAACGAGTATGGTGATGTCAGTACCGGCGAAGTTGAAGGCAGTAAATTGGGATATGGGATATCCGGAGGACGTGATTACATCTGGTTGTGTTTGCCTTATATCAGCGAAGATGGCACCCAAAATCAGACCATTTGGTGGGGCGATATTACCGCTACAGTGGAATATGCCAAACGCGAAGTGGCTCGGCTATGCGAACAATGGGGCGGTGATGCCGACAAGGTTATACTATGCGGCTTTAGTCGTGGTGCAATTGCATGTGGCTATATTGGCCTTCACGATGATGAGATTGCTGCACTTTGGAAAGGTTTTATTCCCTACAGCCATTATGATGGCGTGCTTGAATGGCCGTACCCAGATTCCGACAAAACCGCTGCGAAGGTCCGCCTTCAACGGCTTGCGGGTCGCCCCAGTTTTATCATTGACACGAGTGTGGCAGCAACACGCACCTATATAGAATCCACCGGTATACAAGCACCCTTTACCTATTACATGCTTCCATTCCGCAACCATAACGATGCTTGGACGCTTCGGGATATTCCGGCCCGGCAGGCTGTACGGCAGTGGCTTGAAAAAAATATCAAATAACGTGATATGAAAAGAATACCACCCATCCTACAAAGGAACATGCCATGATGAGGTCATTTTATAAAATCAATTGGATCGCCCTGTTCTGCGCCACACTTGCCGCAATAGCGATGGGATCTTTTACGGAGTTTGCTCTGGCCGCCCCGATCATTACCGAGTACTACACGGTACACATCGAAGAACCGGGATTTCGCATGTCGATACTGACGCCAACCGGTGTGGCGCTGCCCGCTGATCTGGCTATTGGTCTATCATTTTTAGGCAGCAACGCCGTTTACTCGGAGCAGTTGAGCCAGACCGACGATACCACCACCTACCGGGTTACCAATGCTAACGGCCAGATAGCCCTGATCGACTTTTTAACAAAAGATCACGCCATTGAATTGACGATCTCCCTTGAGAGCGGTCAGGCGGGCAATATCAGCATGCGTACCGGCAGTCCGGGGCCAGCCTACGGGCTCGGAGACCTCGGCGCATGGGAGAAGAACGCGAACCTCGCTTCTGAGCAGAAGACCTATCCGATCAAACATAACGGCGGCGGAAAGCGCTGGCTTTCAAGTTTTCTTATCTTCCCGCAACAGGGCGCGGCGGGCGCCTGCTTTGAACGGCAGCATGGCGAGGTATCAATTGGACCCGACTACTACCAAATGACGAACACGTCGACCGCCGAACAGAAATTCTACTACTTCATCGGGACGATGGCAGAAATCTACGGGGCTTGGCGCGAAACGCGCATCGCGGAGGGATACCCCGGCGTAGCGCCGAAGATGGACGGCTTTGAACTTGGCTTTGAAACCTGGGACTTGCTTCGCTGGAACACCAATGCCATCACCTGCCAGGGGGCCATTCAGGGATTTCTTGACCGGGGATATAACATCCGCTGGGCAGTGACCGGGTCCGGCTATTGGCAGGCGCAGGGCACTACGGTTAGTTTCGGACTTTACGACTTCATTAAATATCCTGAGACCAACGCCCCGCTGCCGCCTGATCTTGGTGACTGGTGTGCGGAACGCAATATCCGCTGGATGATTGGGCAACGAACCAATTTTGTTACCGTAGGCGGACCACATTCAAGCGATCCGGGCGAATCGGGAGCGCGTATTTTCGACACCAGCCCAAACGCGCAGGAAGGACTCGATAAAAACTACTTCCTGAAAGATGCGGTCAACAAAGTAGTTGCGCTGGTTTCAAATTGTTTTCCCACCGTGCCGTGCTACCTGCTCGACGGAAATGTTCCCGGTGCAGCGACCTGGTTCAAGGAACGCTACAATATATGGGGCGTGGACGGGGTGAAGGAAGACACAATGATGGCCACGCCGGACCATACCATTTTCAATGCCCCTATGCGCGCGATTGCGGAAAGCGGCGATCTCGTGATGGCCCGCTGTGGCGCTTACAGCTCGCCGGGCACCCTGACGCGGATCAACGACACCTACGGCGCCAAGAGCATGACACTGCGGTGCCCGATCAACTACCTGCAATACGCTGCATCCGGTGCGCCAAACGTGTACTCTGACACGGTCGGCTTTGGTGGGATGGACAACGTGACCTCTACCATGCGCCATGCCTGGCTGCTCGCCTTGACCGGAGGCATGGCGGTTTCCGACAGTCCATGGAACCGGGGCTGGTCACCCGACGATCAGGCCAAGATGAAGAAGGCCGTTGATTTCCACTACGAACTTGGCCCGTATTTGTACAGTTCTGCAGTCAAAAGCCACGACACTGGCTACCCGCATACCATGACCCCGTTGCCTATCGCCTTTTCAGATGACGCAAACACCTACAACCTCGCCAGCGAGGACAAGCGACAGTTTCACTGGATGATCGGTTCCTCCATTCTCGCCACGCCGCTTCTCCATAAAAACTATGGAAAATCCAACAAAATGAATATCTATCTCCCCAAAGGACGCTGGATTCAATACAACACTGACAAAGTCTACGAGGGGCCAAAAACCTTGAGGAACTTCGACATGCCTCTGGATCAGGTCCCTGCGTTTATTGGTGGAAAAGGCATACTGCTGTTGCGGAATCCAAAAGATGACCACCTGTATGTTGAAGTCTACCCTGTCACAGAAAGCACTGCATCAGAAACCTTCTACCTGGAAGACGGGAAAGACGCAATAACCATTGAGAACACCCTTGGGTTTGAAAGCATAAATAATGCCGTTGTGACCGAGAAAGAAATCGGAAAAATAATCAATCATCACTTCGACAAACAACGCAAATCAGTTATCTTTGCTCCAGAAAATAATGGGATTTATATGGTTTCATGCAAATGAAACGTGAACATCGGGTAACCAGAAGTTAATATGGGCTGTATGTGAGGCAGGGTAGCTTTGCCCAATAAAATGGGGCGCACCAACATAAAAACAACACGACATAAGATACTGGTTCAAGTCCATCTGGTCTACCGGCATCTCACCTTCTGAAAATATTGACCGCTTTGGGGCCTCCAGTTCCTTTTTAACTTCACCCGAAATGTTTTTTATCTAGTATTCTTTCCAGAACGCTTCTTCTTACTTCGGGGGTGGAAGTCTCAAAGATAGCCCCGGTTTACTTTTAGAGGAATCAAATTGACTGATGTCCCGGAGAAAATGGAAGTATTCGGAGTCGGAACTGATAATCAGGGTTACGTCTTTGCCTAGGGATTGCGTGTAACTTTCAAGGGTGCGAAAGAAACTGTAAAACTCCGGGTCGGCGCCAAAGGCTTCGTTGTAAATCCGGGTTGCTTCGGCATCGGCATCCCCGCGGATGATCTCGGCCTTGCGCTCTGCTTCCGATGTTATTTCGGCCAACAGGCGTTCTGTCTGACCTTCAATTTCAGCGGCACGGCCATTGCCTTCTGAACGAAACTCTTCGGCGATACGCTGGCGCTCGGCTATCATGCGCTCAAAAACACGTTCCTGTACCTCCTGTACATAATCAATACGTTTGATGCGTATGTCTTCAAGCACAATGCCGTAGGTGTGCATCTGTTTCTGGGCAGTTTCCAGGATGGAGGCAACAAGCTGTTCCCGTCCCACACGAACTTTCTGGAGCAGTTCCTCTTCTTCGTCTTTCGCCGCCAACGCACGCTTCAAATCCTCTTCCGTCACTTCCCACTCATGGGAACGGACAATTTCCGCCAACTCCGTGGCGGATATATGGTCGCGCACTACCGAGTCCAGGATGTCGTTGAGCCGGTTAATGGCGCCCTGTTCATCCCGGACACGTTGCAAAAAGACAAGCGGGTCAGAAATGCGCCATCGCGCAGTGGTATCCACAGAAATGAATTGCTCTCCCCGTGTCGGTATCTGGTTGGGGTCGCCGTCCCAGGACAACAATCGCTTGTCAAACCGGCGTACTTCCTGTATGAAGGGCAGTTTAAAATGCAGACCGGGTTCGGTGACAGGGTCCCCGACAGGACGTCCAAACTGCACAATTATCGCCTGTTCCGCCTGGTCAATGGTGTACGTACTGCTGAACACCAATACCGCTGCCAACATCATAACCAGTATCGCAGTAGTTGTGACGACCTTTTTCATTATTGAGGTCGGATTTTGTGAAACCATGCTTTCGTCCTCCTTCATTGCTGTGCTCCTTTTGTTTCAGACCGCAAAGGCCACATGCTCTCCTTGCCCAGATTAAGCAGCGGAAGCGGTTGGCTCTGCCCCTCTTCTGTGATGTATATCTGACCCAGAGCAGGCAACACATCATCAATCATCTCCAGGTACAGGCGTCGCCGGGTAATTTCCGGCGCTTTCTGATATTCGGCGTAGATAGCCTCGAAACGCCCCGCCTCACCGAGAGCACTATTTACGCGACTGGCACGATAGCCTTCCGCTTCTTCAAGCACTTGTTTGGCCTCGCCCTGGGCGCGGGGAATCACCTGGTTGCGTTTTTTCTCCGCCTCATTGATCAGGCGTTCTCTTTCCTGTTCCGCCTCGTTAACTTCATTAAATGCCGGCTTTACCGGCTCCGGCGGCGTGACATCCTGTAGTTCCACAGTCTGAATCCGAATACCCATTTCGAAATCAGCGAGAATCTCCTGGATTTCGTCCCGCGCCATTTGTGCAACCTGGACACGCTTTTCAGTGAGCACATCGGACCCCAGAGAATTGCCCACAATACGCCGCATCACCGCTTCCGAAATATCCCGTATGGTCTTCACATTGTCCTGCACCTGGTGCAGCCACCAATCGGGATTTTCTATTCGATATTGCACCACCCACTCCACATCAATCACCTTCAGGTCGCCAGTAAGCATCAGGGACTCTTTGCCGCGGTTAACCCCCTTTTCATATACCGTGCGTTCGCTGGTGGAAATCGTTCGAAATCCGAATTCCTCTTTCAACACCCGTTCCGAAGGCACAAAATATTGTCGATCAATTCCGAATGGTATTTTGAAATGCAGTCCGGGGTCCGCAATCGAAACGACTTTCCCAAAACGCTTCACCACAGCCCGGCCATCGGGCTCAACCGTATACACGCTGGTAAACCCGGCAAGTATAAAGCCTAAAATGACTATTACAGCGACCACGGGAATGATTAGTTTTCCCGGTGATGGGCCACGCCAGTTAATCTGGTCCACCATTTCCTGTAGTTGTCCGTTGAACTTTTCAGGACCATCGTATCTTCCAGCCATAATAAATCCTCCTGTTTAGCAACTGTTTTCTCATATCGCACTTGCAGTATAACAGACCGTTCCCCCCTTACTGTACCGTTTACATTTTCGTTCGCCACTGGCGCGTAACCACATTTTTTGTGCCAGGGTCGTTCTCCTTTGTATTCTGTAGGTTTGAATCCTAATGTTAGTTTTGCTGGTCTTTTGTTACACAGGAGAAAAACAAATGAAACAGAATAAATTCTATATCCTATTCGGGTTGGCATTGGCGGTCGGCCTCGTTATTTTCGTGCCCGCTGTTGGCGCGGAAGAGTTGCCCCACCCGGAAAAGCCGGGCCCTTACGCGGTGGGAGTGACTACCATGACGTTCGTGGATTACAGTCGCACCGATCCGGCCACCAAGGGGCCGCGCACGCTGATGACTGAAATCTGGTATCCGGCAACGGAAGAAACCCGCGGGCTTCCCGTAAATAAATTAAGCGATTTTTTCCTGAAGAATCAATCACCGGAACTTGCCCTGTTGTTGCTTGCAGGCTTTGGCGTGGAACTGGCGGAAGCGGACAAGGTGTTTCAGAACTATGCGGTGCGTGATGCGCGCATCGCCGACGGTTCGTTTCCGTTGATTCTTTTTTCACATGGCAACGGCGGCATGCGCATGCAGAATGCCTTCTGGTCCGAACATCTTGCGAGTCACGGATATGTGGTGATGGCGCCCGACCATACGGGGAATTGTTCGGTAACATTTGTCAATGGTGAACTGGTGCTGTTCGACAGCAGCCGCGAAGCACGGGAACAGTCTGCCAAGGATCGTCCTTTGGATCTTTCTTTTTTGATTGATCAGATGGACTTGATGAATAAGGGTAATGACAGTCGCTTCCTTGGGCGGGTGGACATGTCACGCATCGGCGCAGCGGGACACTCTTTCGGAGGCTTTACCAGCACCTGGCTCGTCAACAACGAACCACGCGTAAAAGCAATCATCCCCATGGCAGGCGCAGCGGCGGACAGGACAAATTACGAGTGCCCTGTCATGCTATTTGTCGCCACGGAGGATGCCACGCTGGGTGCGGATCGTATGAACGATATTCGTCGGTACTATGAAGAATCAAAGGGGCCGCGCTATTCTGTAGAATTCAAAGATGCAGGCCATTTTTCCTTCACGGAAATGTACCAGTTGAAACCGGACTTCGGCGATGGGGTGGGACAGGGAAAACGGATTACCAACGGCGAGCCGATCACCTATGTCACCATGGATATTGTGTATCCGCTGGTGAATGGCTATTCGACGGCTTTTTATGGTAAGTATCTTCGGGGTCAGGAAGGATATGCTGCGTATCTCGAAGAAAACCATAATCCCGATGCGCTGATCTGCAAGTTCGTTCCTTGAAGAAATTGCCGAAAACGTTGTGGGCTAGAAGTCTTCCTCGAAGTGAACGGGCACTTCAATTTCGGGCATACCTGCTTCAACGCGTTCTTTGGCGTCTTCCGCCAGGGGACGAATGAGCATGGAGTAGGTGAGCCAGCCCAGGAGGATCACGGCGCACACTGCGCCCCAGGTAACGAGTTCGTTAATCCATAGCGGATAGGGCCGCAAGATGACGTTGTCGTTCCCCGTTTCTTTCTGTTTGATGAAACCGAAAGAGGTGACTACGGGTTCGGGTTGGGTGCAGACGAGGTATTGGTCTACGAAAGGTTCGGGATCAAGGTCGAGAAAGCGGCAGTAACTGCGAAGGAACCCAACGGCGTAAGCCTGTTCGGGCATCTGGTTGAAGACGCCGGATTCGAAGGCTTGCAGGCAATGGGCAGGCACATGGGTGCGCCCGCGTGCGCCTTCAATAGAGAAGCCCATCGCTTCCCTTCGCTCACGCAAAGCAACACCAGGAAATTCTTTTTCCCTCATGTCAGGTCGTCCTTCGCCGCAGTAGCCACGAGTATCTCCCTTGCTTTACTACCCGTGTGGGGTCCCACGATTCCTTTTAGTTCCATCATGTCAATCAACCGGGCAGCCCTAGTATACCCTACTCGCAACCTTCTTTGCACCATTGATATCGAAGCCTGCCCGGTTTCAAGAACAATACGCACCGCATCTTCGAAAAGGGGGTCATCTTCCAGTTCCAGTTCGCCCATGGCATCCTTGCTTTTGCCGAAGTTTGCTATCTCATCGCGGTACTGGGGTGGCGCCTGCCGTTTGAGGTGGGCAATGAGCGCCATCATTTCCGGATCACTTACAAAGGCGCCCTGAATACGGGCGGGTTTGGACTGGCCTGCAGGCAGGTACAACATGTCGCCCATCCCGATGAGGCGTTCCGCGCCGATTTCGTCGAGGATACACCGGGAATCCACCCGCGATGACACCTGGAACGAGATGCGCGCCGGAAAGTTCGCCTTGATAACGCCGGTGAGTACGTCCACCGAGGGACGCTGTGTGGCGATGATGAGGTGTATGCCCACTGCACGCGCGAGCTGGGCGAGACGTGCGATGGCGTCTTCCACCTCAGCACGGGCAAGCATCATCAGGTCAGCCAATTCATCAATAACGCATACAATAAACGGAAGTTTGCGTACCACGCTCATGGTTTTTGCCTTGGAGGCGCCACCCTCCATTTCGATTTCGCCATTCTCCACGCTTTCGTTGTATACTTCGATGTTGCGTACGCGCAAGTCGGCAAAGAGGCGGTAGCGTTCTTCCATCTCGTTAATCAGCCAGGTCAACGATGCGGCCGCCTTTTTGGGGTCCGTAACCACAGGCGTAATCAAATGGGGAATGTCATTGAAGATGGAAAGCTCCACCATCTTGGGATCAATCAGCATCAACTGCAACTGGTCGGGCGTATGCTGGTAGAGCAGACTTGCGAGTAGCGCTTTAATGCACACCGTCTTACCTGCGCCGGTGGCGCCCGCCACCAGCAGGTGCGGCATGCGCATCAGGTCGGCAATGCAAACATCTCCGGCAATATCCTTGCCCAAGGCCAGATCGAGGGTGTGCTTCGCTTGGGTGAAACGGGAATGTTCGAGAAGTTCCCGAATAACAACCGGGTCACGCTCTTCATTGGAAATTTCGATGCCGACCCGTCCCTTCCCGGGGATAGGCGCTTCCACGCGCACCCCTTTGGCTTTCAGGGCCAGCGCGATATCGTCGGTGAGCGAGAGGAAACGGCTGACTTTCATGCCGGGTGCAGGTTCCAGTTCGAAGCGGGTAATTGTGGGTCCACGGGTCACATCGGTGACACGCGCTTCCAGGCTGAACGTGCGCAACATCTCTTCGAGACGGGTAGCAGTTTCTCCGAGTTTCTCGCGCAGATTAGGAATGATCTTCCGTTCGCCGGGTTTGAACAAATCAAGGGGCGGCCCTGTGTAAACATCGGGATACTCATAATCTTCCGGTAGCACATCCTCCGTGGCGACGGTCTTACGGCGCAACCGCGGCGCTGGTGGTTCTTCTTTTTTCACTGCGGCAAGAACGGTTTCCACCTTCAGCGGCTCTTCTTGACTGATCTCAGTGTTGGCGTCTTCTGTCCAGTCATCTTTGTTTTCGGATATGCCAAACAATTCGTTCTCGGGTGACCGCTGCGCCGCAACCACAGTTTCCACGGCATTTTCGTTTTCATCCACATCGGGAATTCCACCAAAGGGATCGGGCGTCTGCTTTTCAGAGGACACAGGCTTGTAAACCTGTATGCGCTCCTGGGGCAGTTCTTCTTTGAAGGTATCTCCCACCACTACGATATTTGGCGTGCTGGACAATAGTTCCTCTTCACCATCCGGCATCTCGGTGTCTTGTTCAGTGCGGTGTCGGATGGTAGGTTTCAATGCGGCAGCCATACGAGCTACCCAGCTGATGCGAGGCACTTCAGGATCAAGTTCCGCCGCAGGCACAGTCCCCGCCACGGCAAATACCGGTGGTGCTGCGCTTGCAGACGCGGGTGCCTCCTGTGCATTTGTTGCTGGTTGTTGATCCGGTTCACCGGAACCCATAAGCCAGCCAGCAATACGCCACATGCCCTGCAGAAGAAACCAAATGCCACGCAGCACACGCGAAATAATCCGTTGCACAAAAAGCAACATTTGAATCAGGAAAAAGTCGGTCGCCAGCAGGGTGCCGATGAGCGCCGCCATAAGAGCAATAATGCTGGACCCGATGATGCCAAAATTTCTTACCAGAAAATTCTCAGCTACAAACGCACCGAACGCGCCACCGGGCTGTGTATTGGTGAAGCCTTGATCCATACAGATATGAAGGGTGCCGGCCAATGCACCGGTAAGCAGCACCAAACCGGCAATACGCGTGGCTGGACGGCCCACAGGACGATGAATGAACAGTTTCAATGTCCAGAGTATGGTGATCGCGTAAAGGACATGGGAGGCATCCCCAATAAGAAATGCCAGAATCCCCGCCACAAAAGCACCGGGAGGTCCCAGCCTGTTGGGAACGCTCAGCATACCGTCAATCGGACGGCCAGACTCGGGATCCGCCTGAAAACCATCCGTTACCAACGCCAGGAACAGAAAGACCGTCAATGAGGCCATAATCAGACCCCAAATCTCGCATTTGCGTTCTGTACTTATAATCCCGTCGTTTTCCAAAGCACACAGTCTCCCACAGTTGCACTCTTCGGTTTTCCGTTGTTATCCTAACACAAATATTTTGCGATTGCAACAAAATGTGGGGTTTTATGATCTCTGAAATCACTATATATAGACATTAGGCTTCTATATTGTATATTAGTGCTATAACTATAAATCGCTGAAATATCATTATTCTTTGCCCCGGAATTGGTAGCGGGCAGTGCTCTTGGTGGGTAAAGAGCAACAAATCCCACCGTTTCCCGTGAAAAGGATAATACAAAGAATACCGGAATAACGCACTTATATATGCGCTATCCCGGTACTTCTTTATTATCCTTCAGAATAGGCGTTATGCCGCCTTTTCAAATTAGATTACAGGCTGCTGGCTCATGGTGGTGACGGGGCTTTCGAGCCAATCGTCCAGGCTTTCATCTTCTGTCGCTGCACCCTCGGTTACGGCTGCGGCTGCGTCCTCTACTGCCCCAGCGGCATCTTCCACTACTTCCGCTGCGCCTTCAACCACTTCTGCTGCGGCTTCCACTGCTTCGTCAGCAACCGCTTCCACGGCTTCCGCTGCTTCGGCGGTGGCTTCAGGAGCTTCTTCTACAACTGCTTCGCCAACCGCTTCGGCTGCTTCGGCTGTTTCTTCCACCGCTTCACCGACAGCTTCCACTGCTTCTTCGACTTCAGCAGCGACGGGCGGATCAATGGTCACTTCTTCTACAACGGCATCCTTGGGAGCGTCGGCATCACAACTGGCTTCTTTGGCCGCTGCATTCGGTACGGCCAGCCACAGGCCCGTGCTTACCACAACGAGCGCCACGGAAACGGCAAGAGCAATCTTCATGCTCTGGCGGATGGAAAGGGAAGCGGCAAATTTACCGATAAGCATGGGAACAATGATGCCGCCCGAAAGACCGATGGCGAAAATCAGGCCGAACACACTGCCGCCGGTACCGTTCGCGATGGCATCGGTCTTGGCAAAGCAAACACCGACCAGTGTCGGAAAGATGGGTCCAAAGGAGAATCCGGCAAGAATCGTTCCAAGAATCCCGACTACGGGGCTGGGCGCATAAACCATCATGGCAATGGCAATAACGGCAACAATCGCAAGAGCAGGCACAATCATGGCAGGCTCGATACCGGTCAGGAAAATAGCGGTTATCAGACGGGCCGCCATCAGGCTGATCCAGAAGGTGCTAAGGATAAGACCTGCGGACTTATCGCTCAGCGCATGGCTTTTGAGGTAGGTGGTAATAAAGCCGGCCATGGAGGATTCCAAGGCAATGTAGCAAAACAGGGCGGCGCCACCAACCAACACGGCAGGATGGGTAAGCAAACCGATGGAGTCGGCAATAACAAAACCCTTGTCAGGTTCCGGGAACTTGGCAATGATGGCAAACACAATGGGGATAAACAAAAGGATACCAATAAGGCTAACCGTTTTCTTGTAACCCATGGTACCAAGGAGCATGGCAATGATGGTGGGGGCCAGAAATGCGCCGAGACCGAAAAAGACGTTCAGCAGATTTGACGCGCGCGCCGGATCCTGACCGCCAAAGAGCACGGAAAGTCCCAGCGTGTTGCCAACGGTATTCACGCACATGGCAGCAATACCCAGTAACAGGCACGCCACAATGGCGCTGCCATAAGAACGTGCGCTGGCAAGAAGCAGCACACAGCTGCCGCCAAGGACGAAGCCCACCAATGCTATTATTCTGAAACCAAACATGTCGGTCAGTGGGCCAATAATAAGCACCGCTACCAGACAACTGAACATGAGCGCGGAGATGAGGGTGCCGACTTTGGCATCATCAATGTTGAGTTCTTCTGCAAGTTTCAGTTTCACGCTGCCCAGGATGGAGAACACAACACCCAGGGAAAACACACCAGAAAAGGCAACTAACATGACGGGGGACATGGCTTAACTCCTGTTTTAGTCCCGAAAATCAGCCCGACCCGGGACCGGGGTTAAAAGTTTTTTTCGCTCCGTTGACACTGTGCGACACGTCACTATCGCTACCACACAATGTTTCTCGGAACACACACACTTAACACTATCCTGACACAACCCAAGTTATACGTTAACCGCCCTGCAAATTTCAAATAATTTCTGGTGACGTAAGAGGTCCGCAAAAATAATGGCGGCTTATGTTGCAAGGCAACGCAGCAGAGATGCTGCGTCTACGTTGTTTGATGAGATCGCTAGCGCATGTGCGTTCAGTCCAACAATTTTTACGTATCCGTTGTCAGGCCTACCCCCTTCTGTCCTATAATGCCTTTGTTCGTGTTACCCAAAAGGATCAAAGGATATGACTACACGTTTCCTCTTTGTGCTGTGTTGTGCGCTTATCACCAGCGCCGCGTTTGCAGAATCCGTGATGCTCTATGATTTCACGAAGGGCATGCACGGCTGGACGGGCAATCCCCGTGTGAAGGATATGACCATTACCGACGAGGGACTGGCCTTTACCTGTACCGGGCTTGATCCGTGGATTGAAAGCCCGGTTGTGGAAAACATGCCCATGAACGACCGGGTACGCATCACGGTGCGCATGAAAAGTACGGCGGACCGTAGCGGTGAATTTTTCTTCGGTCCCAGATTTGCGCCGGAAGACAGTGCACGGTTCCTGCCCAATCCAGACGGCGAGTGGCATGAGTATTCCGTCCTGCTGCCTGCGCAGCCGGAGGGTACGCGGTTGAGACTGGATCCCTCCCTGAATAACGGCGCGATTACCGTGGCGTGGATCAAGGCCGAGGCATTGCGTCCGCTGATTACAACGACATTTGAAGCGCCCAAGCCCATTACTTTCCATCAGTCCCTGGAAGTTGTCTCCGAAAATGTAACTCTGCGGCATAACGGCGCGGACTGGGACGGCTATGCGTTGTACGTGGATGATGCGCTCATGGCGATGGGGCACAGCGACAGTGCGCTGGGATTTCTGGTGGATGGCAAGCCGGTGATGTTCCCTTTGCGCGATGCGAAAGTGACTGCTGCAACTGATGCCGGAGTATTGACTGTTGAGGCTGCCTTCACAGATTCAGACGGTACAACCTGGAAACTAACCCGCACTATAAGATCCCATTCCCAGCCGGGAACGCTGGAGGTGCAGACTTCTATCACGGTGAACGCAGACAAGGAACTGTATCACCTGCCGTGGCTGACACTGTTCCCCGGACTGGGTTCCTTTGGTGAAGAAAAGAACCAGGCTTTGTTGCCGGGCGTGGAATATCTCGAAAACGAACCGAGCAGCAGCGAAGCCGATTTCAATGCGGCACAGGCGGATCGCCGCATCGTGGATGATTATAAACTGACGCTGCCCCTGATGGCACTGCAGCAGGAAGGTCGTTATATCGGTGTGTTGTGGAACCGCGCTGATCATCCGGCGGCGGTATTTGATTCGCCCGACCGTGTATTTAATTCCGGCGCACATCTTATGGGCCTGTGGCATCCCGGCGTGGGTGAGGACCGGTTGGAGAATGAGTTTTCCGTTTTCGGTACGTTCACGCTTAAAAAAGACACACCGCTGCAAATGACATTCTCTTTCCTCGGCGGGAAAGGCGATAGCCTGGCAGCGGTATCGCAGCATTACATTGCCATGCGTGGGTTGCCGGAAGTGCAGGGACTGTCCCCCAGTGGACTGTCCCAAGATGACTTCAACCATGCCCGACGTCTGCTCGCTGCGGGCTGGCTGGATTCCGATCTTCATGAAGACGGCCTTTGGCGGCATGCTTTGTGGGGCGATAACTTCAAGCCGCAATCTGCGGCAGATGCGCCCGCCTTCATGCTCTGGCTAGCCCGGCATACTGACGACACCACGCTGGCAACAAGACTGCGTGAGGCGGCAAAGCACGGTTTGTCGCGCCTGAACCCGCCGGATCATTATGAGGCAAGCGTGTCCCATGTGAAGCGGCCAGCGCCCATTCTGCTTTTCGGCAGTATCGAAAACAACGTGGCGCGCATGGTGGATGCTGCCCGACATGCGCTTGGACAGTTTGACGAACAGGGGTTGCGCCGGTATCATCAGCCCGACCCGGAACGGCCTGATTACAGCCGCACCCATTTCGCCGACCATGCCAACGGGTACAACGCTCAGGTGCTGGAACCCATCCTGGCGGCGGCGGTTTTTTCCGGCGACCAGGCCCTTGCCGAAGCCGGGCTGCGGCTGCTGGACAAACAAACCGCCCACTATGCCAATACGGTTCCCCGTGGCGCGCAAACCTGGGAAATGCCCCTCCATACGCCGGACATCCTCGGTTCAGCAAACCTCATTCGCACCTACGTGCTGGGCTACCTGCTGTCGGGACATGAGGACTACATTGAGCAGGCGCGGTACTGGGCGTGGACAGGCATCCCGCTGATCTACCTCGACCCGCCGGTGGAAGCGCCCGTCGGTATCTATGCCACCATCGCCGTGGTGGGCGCTACCAGTTGGATTGCGCCGAACTGGGTGGGACAGCCTGTGCAATGGTGCGGTCTGGTGTACCGTTCGGCGCTGCACGACCTGGCGCGCCTGGATACGGAACAAGGCACGTTCTGGGAAAAAACGGCTAACGGCATCACCCTCAGCGGCCTGCAGCAGACCTTCCCGCTGGACGATGAAAAACGGCAGGGACTACTGCCCGACTTCTTCCACCTGCGCGAACAGGTCAGCGACGGTCCCGCCATCAGTCCGGGCACAGTGCAGGCAGGTCTCGCAGAGGCCTACGGCAAGACGCCCTATTACACCACGGCACGACTCAACGCAAAAAATGTGCTGCTCCACGTCCCCGGCGACGTTGCCGATGTGAAAAGCAGCGGCAATACCCTGACCGCGACTATCACTGGCTGGGCATCCGAACCCTACTGGATTCGCATCACCAACGTGACGCCCAATACAACCGCAACATGGAACAACACTGCCCCGATTGAATCGGTTTATGACGAAAAGTATGGCGCATTAAACCTGCGCATCGAAGGAAGCGGTACGCTGTTACTTGGCAACCTATAACCACGGCGTGTTAAACTGAATACA
>CAZBNU010000064.1:0-19839 GCA_964493075.1 uncultured Nitrospirales bacterium
TCTGGGTGGAAGAAAAAGACGTTGCCGCCCGGGAGTTGCTGCAGAGTGAACGGCTCGCCTGTCTGGACTGCGGTGTGGTGATGGAAGAACTCGAACCACGTATGTTTTCGTTCAACAATCCCCACGGCGCCTGTGCCCGATGCACCGGACTGGGCGCGGTCATGGAGATTGATCCGGAACTCGTGGTGCCTGATCCGACGCTGTCCATCCAGGAGGGGGCGATACGTCCCTGGAGCATTCGCCGCCTGCTGGACGGCATGTACCGGCGGGCACTGGAATCGGTATGCAAGCACTACAAACAACCGGTGACAAAACCCTGGAATAAATTACCGGAATCCTTCCGGAACATTGTGCTGTACGGTTCGGAAGGCGAGGAAATGGATTTTTCCTTCTCCAGCGAAAATCGCACCTATGAAACACGACGCTCCTTTGAAGGGGTGATCCCCAACCTGGAACGGCGTTACCGCGACACCGAATCTAACCGGGCGCGGGACATGATTGCGGAGTTCATGGCATCCCATCCCTGCCCGGAATGCAAGGGGGCACGGCTGCGGCCCGAATCCCTTGCGGTACGGGTTGCCGGACACTCCATTACGGAAGTAACCTCCCTGTCCGTGGGGAAAAGCCTGGAATTCTTTACACAACTGAAACTGGACGAGACGAAGACGAAGATTGCGGAGCGGGTTATCAAGGAAATCAGGGAGCGGCTTGGGTTCCTGAACAGCGTGGGATTGAACTACCTGTCCCTGGAACGGCAGGCGGGCACCCTGTCCGGCGGTGAATCTCAACGCATCCGTCTCGCCACACAGATCGGCAGCGGCCTTGTGGGCGTGTTGTATATTCTCGATGAACCCAGCATCGGCCTGCACCAGCGTGACAACAAGCGGCTGC
This sequence comes from uncultured Nitrospirales bacterium, assembly GCA_964493075.1. Lineage (GTDB taxonomy): Bacteria > Hydrogenedentota > Hydrogenedentia > Hydrogenedentales > CAITNO01 > SLFT01. The sequence goes on from CAZBNU010000064.1 coordinate 892, forward strand.
TGGCAACTCTGGAACGGCTGCGCGATCTGGGCAATACAGTCATTGTGGTGGAACACGACGAAGACACCATCCGGGCGGCGGATTATGTAGTGGATTTGGGACCCGGCGCAGGGGCGCATGGCGGCGAAGTGGTGGTTGCCGGAACGCCAAAGGAAGTGATGCGCTGCAAGAAATCCCTGACCGGGCAATACCTCTCCGGCGACCTCACCATTGCAGTTCCTGAAAAACGCCGCAAAGGCAACGGCAATGAAATAAAAATAAACGGCGCATCCCATAACAACCTGCGCACTGTGAATGTGTCTTTCCCGCTCGGCACCTTTATCTGCGTTACAGGCGTGTCCGGTTCAGGAAAATCAAGCCTCATCAACGAAACCCTGTACCCGGCCATTGCGCGCAGTTTGCATGGCATGACCCGCGTGATACCGGGGAAATTCAGCGCCATTGAGGGTATGGAACACATTGATAAAATCATTGACATAGACCAGTCGCCCATAGGCCGCACGCCCCGATCCAATCCCGCCACCTATACGGGGTTGTTCTCGCCCATCCGCGAGTTATTCGCCAAGACACCAGAAGCGCGCGCCCGCGGTTATGCGCCGGGACGGTTCAGCTTCAATGTCAAGGGTGGGCGATGCGAGGCGTGCGAAGGCAATGGCCTGCTGACCATTGAAATGCACTTCCTGCCGGATGTGTATGTGCCCTGCGATGTATGCCACGGCGCACGGTACAACCGCGATACCCTGGAAATCCGATACAAGGGTAGCACCATTACAGACGTGCTCAACATGACCGTGGAAGAGGGCTGTTCCTTCTTCAAGAACATTCCGGCAGTGTTCGGTAAACTCGCGACGTTGCAGGAAGTTGGCCTGGACTACATCAAACTTGGGCAGGCGGCGACAACCCTGTCCGGCGGCGAGGCGCAGCGGGTGAAGCTCGCTACGGAACTGTCAAAGCGTCAGACGGGCCGCACGTTGTATATTCTCGACGAACCCACCACCGGGCTACACGCCGCCGACGTGAATAAACTGCTGGCGGTGCTGCATCAGTTGGTGGACTACGGCAATACCGTCATTGTGATTGAACACAACCTCGATGTCATCAAGACCGCCGACTGGATTATTGACCTTGGACCGGAGGGCGGCGATAACGGTGGGCGGGTTATCGCAGCAGGCACACCGGAAACCCTAGTCAAGCGCACCACCTCCTTCACCGGCCAATACCTGAAAGATAAATTAGGGGTTAGGAATTCTTAGACGCAAACAAGACAAAGTAGCCTTCACCTGTTCAAGTCAATCTCATAAAGCATTTGTAATACATCTTATTTTGGTAATGTTGACAATATAGTGTTCGTGGTGGTATCTTAGACTTTCCTTTTGGGAACAATTCCCAATTAGAAGTTGTGCGATAGTTATCTGTCGCTTGATTTCGAGGTTTCTACCACCTGTTAACAGAATAAGGAGAACGAAGATGCGAAGAGAAATGTTTATTATTATTTTGCTGCTTGGGGCAATCATGGCAGGCACAGTTTATGCCCAGCAGCCAACAAGCTATTCGCCTGTTGCGCTAACGGAGCCGTTTGACAGTGTCAAAGCGCGTATGGAAGCGGCAAAGCCGGAAATTATGAAGCGGCAGATGGACCTGCTCAACGAACGGTACGACTTGAGCGACCGCCCCATGGAAGGCGTCACATCAGGACGTGGCAAACCGGTTCAGGAGGGTGTTCGCGTGAAACTTCCGGAAGGTGTTTCATGGAAGAGTCTGGCCTCCATGAAGGCGTCAGATATTAAAGAGAAAGGGCTTTGGCCCAAGGGATTCCTTCCACTGCCCCATCCAAACCACCCGGAAGGTGGCATGGTCTTTCCCCAATTCCATATTGATGAAATCAACGCCCAGGAAGGACGGGATTTGACCCGATTCGATCTCGATTTTGACCTGCCAGACCATTTTCTTCCGGAATTTCCTCCTGCAATCTATCTGACAACTCGAGCAGACCTTGGTGATGTGTCCCAGGGAAAAGTGGTCACCATCATGAACTACTTCGAGTTATTCAACGGCATCCTTAATCCCAAACAACTTGAAGGGTTACGCCTTCTGGTAACGCCCTTTCCGCAACAACAGTTTAACCAGACTGAAGACAGGCGTTCCGCACTACCCAGTCGCGGTGTAACTTGTTTTGACTGCCACGTGAATGGTCACGCAAACGGCGCGACCCATCTTGTTGGGGATATACGTCCCCAGGAATTGCGCCATCGCTTGGATATTCCGCCCTTACGCGGCGTAAACGTCCAACGTCTTTTTGGCTCCCAACGTGCGCTGCGTTCCATTGAAGACTTCACAGAATTTGAACAGCGTGCCGCGTATTTTGACGGCGACCCGGTTATTGCCACCAAGAAAGGCGCGAATATTATTGAACGAGGCAGTCAGGCCCACTTTATGGCAGAATTCCAGTCCATACTCGATTTTCCGCCAGCGCCGAAACTGGACATCTATGGCAAACTTGATTCCGATCTGGCAAGCCGACAGGAAATGCGTGGACAGAATCTGTTCTTCGGGAAAGCAAGATGTGCCGAGTGCCATCCCGCCCCCTACTATACGGACAACACCATGCATAACCTGAAAGCAGAACGCTTTTTCAATGAAGAAATGGTGAATGGACGTCTGGCCAGCGCGGATGGGCCAATCAAAACATTCCCGCTTCGTGGCATCAAGGAATCAGCGCCTTACCTGCATGATGGAAGATTGTTAACCTTGGCTGACACAGTCGAGTTCTTCAATCTGATACAGGAGTTAGAATTGTCTACCCAGGAGAAAGAAGATTTGGTGGCGTTCATGCTTACTCTGTAAGACCTTCTTTCAACAAATAATCTCAGCCGTCATGAATAACATCATGGCGGCTGTTTCTTTTCAGAAGGCTTCGCCACGCAGATGTGCATCGGCGAGTTCCGCGACACGATCCTTGTCAATCTTCGGGAACAGCGCTTCAGGCGTCTGGATGGGGCTGCCCGCCGGAAGCGGCGTCAACCCTTCAGCCCAGACATCTTCGCCGCCGTCAGGACCGTTTTCCGGCAACGTCACATTCAGGATTGCCGCAAGTCTTTCCGCGCCCTCGGGCATAAACGGCGCCATGCTGTAACACAAGGCTTTCACCACCTGACAGCACACATACAGCGTTGTGCCGGTGCGCTCGAGGTCGGTCTTGCGCGTTACCCACGGTTTCATACCGTCAAAGTACACATTCGCCTTGCGTCCCAGGTCAATGAACCGCTCCAGCGCCTGCCGGAATTTGAAGCCATCCAGAGATTCGGCAATGGCAGCCAGCTGCTGCGGGATGGCGTCCAGCATTTCCCGGTCGGCATCCTCAAGCATACCCTCTGGCGGCACACAACCGTCGAAATTCTTTACGGTCATGGTCAGGCAGCGGTGTACAAAATTGCCCACCACGTCGCACAGTTCACCGTTGTACCGGTTCATGAATTCATCCCAGTCGAAATCGGAATCCTTGCTTTCCGGTGCGATGGCGCAGAGGTAATAGCGGATGGCGTCCACAGACAGATTTTCCAGCGCCCAGCGCACACTGATCATATTGCCCCGCGACTTGGAGCCTTTCTCCGACTGGCCGGTCTGCCGGTTAAAAACGTTCAGGTATTCGTTGCCCACCACATGATCCGCAAGGATATAATCCCCTTGGCCCATGAGCATGGCAGGGAAGATAACGGCATGAAACGGGACGTTGTCCTTGCCGATGAAATGAATCATGCGCGTGCCTGCGTCCTTCCACCAGATCTCCCAGCCGTGTTCGTCGTTCAATTTGTCCAAGGCCCACTGGCGCGTATTGGTGACATAGCCGATAGGCGCATCGAACCAGACATAGATACGTTTGTCGGCGGCATCAACATCGTCAACAGGAATGGGCACACCCCAATCTGTATCGCGGGTGATGCAGCGGCTGCGCAGGTCGTTCACCCAGCCGTAGGCAATGCCCTTCACATTGGCGCGCCATTCGGGATGCCTATCCAGCCATGCCTTCAGTTGTTCTTCAAACTTGGGCAGATCGAGAAACCAGTGGCTTGACTTGCGCAATACCGGCGAAGAAGTGTCGCCGGGAATATTAGCGCGGGGCTGAAGCAGTTCATGGGCAGCATACTGGGCGCCGCAACTCTCGCATTCATCGCCGTTGGCATCCGTATACCCGCATTTCGGGCATACACCCTTCACATATCGGTCTGGCAGAAACCGCTCTAACTGCGGCGAATACCACAGTTCCATCTCCTCGGTATGGATATAACCGCTGGCATTCAGGGTTTTGAAAAACTGCTGGGTGGTGTCCACATGCAACGGCCAGGACGTGCGTCCGTAAATATCATAGGAAATCCCCAGCCGCCGAAACGCCTCGGCATTCGCCGTGTGATACCGGTCAATCACATCCTTCGGAGTGATGCCCTCTTTCAGTGCGGTAAGGGTGATGGGCACGCCATATTCGTCCGAACCGCCCACATACAAGGTCTTCACACCACGCAGGCGCGAGTACCGCACATAAATATCCGCTGGCAAATAAGCGCCCGCAATATGCCCCAAGTGAATGTGCCCATTGGCATAAGGTAAAGCGCTTGTTACCAAGGTGCGCTCGAAAGTTTTTGTATCGGTCATGATATGTCCTTCATGGCAGGCAACATTCGCCCGCAGTAATTTTGTTATTGTATCGCCCTGCTCCCCGTTACATTATACCTGTAAACAGGGTGGGGTACTCAATGTGACGTGAGAGATGTGACGGACATATTTCACAGAGACATGGAGGCACAAAGAACAGACGATTCAGCCATTCGTATTGCTCCCGCTTGCCGGGGAAGTGTGGGAAACATAACGGGCGATCCGTTCCTTATATTGTTCCTGAATACGGAGCAGATAGGCATGATACTGCTTAGGATCATGATTGGTCTCCGCCTCAATATCATGGCGGTATCGCCGCAACTCTTCAAGTATGGGGTCTTTTTTCATTTTACACCTCCATATCGCTATCAATTTGGATTTCGATTTGAATTTCGACAGCGATGATTATAATGTAGCGGCCTTATTACTGCAATTTTTTTTGATCCGTTGCTTTGGCCCGGCAAAGAACCGAAAAACGCCTTACTTTTATGGTATTATACCAATGGAAGTTTTGTTGCTTGCAGAAGCCAAACCAGAAGGACAGATGTTATGCGTATTTTGCTCTCACTTTTCTGCGTTGTACTGGTTGTTCTCACGGGGTGTGGCAATTTTCAAAAGCCACCGCCCCCGCCACCGCCGGAACCTGTGGGGCCGCAGACCAAAGCAGAAGTGTATAATTTGATCAGTCCCGCCATAAACCCACTGCGCAATGCCGCTGCGCCATCGGCCCCTGACATGACCAGCTTCGAACGGGAGCAGGTTATGACAGCCCTCAAAAACGCCATTGTCAGCTACGGTTCCTTGAGTTTTGGTCAAGAGGCTATCCGTGAATTGGGGTATGAGGTTATGACCATCGCCCAACAGGCAGGCGATAATGAGCGTTACAAATTGGTGCTGGTGTGCATTGATGTACTGGAACTGCTTTCCATGGAGAGTCAGTTACTCAAGAGGCTTGGAGAACGCGCTGACGTAATCCTGGAACAACCTGTGGTGCGTGTGCGCGGCTTCCTCGATGATCACGAAAAAGGCGACACCTACGCCTTTCTGGAACTGATCAATCAGCGTACCGGCGAAGCGGAAAAGGTTGAGGCCCGTGTGGGTGATGAATTCAATAACTTGAAATTTATCCGCATTATCGGCAACAACAAGGCGGTACTCTTCGAATACCAGCGAATACCGGGTCTCTTCTTTGAGGTGGAAGCCTTTTAAGCATCTTCTATAAAATTAGGCGCAGATCAGGATATGTCTACATCAGGATACAACCGCTCCTGGCATTCAGGGCAAATGCCATGAGTGAAGTTGGCATCTGAATGTTCCTGCACATACTTCTCGATCTGTTGCCAGTATCCTTGATCATCCCGTATTTTTTTACAGGAGGCGCATATCGGCAGTAATCCCGTCAGTTGCTTCACATCTTTCAGCGCTGTGCTCAGTGCGGCTTTTTCCGCTTCGAGTTGCTGATGATTTTCCAGCAATTCCTCCTGCTGCAGGCGCAACACCTTCTGGTACGCATTGATTACCAACGCAGTCAACACAATGACAACCAGAATAATCAGGGCACAAAGGGCGAGGTTGATGATCAGTGTCTTGTAGGTATGAGCGACTGTTTCGGACTCGCCCTGCGTAACCAGAAGAAACCAGTTTAATTCGGGGATGAAACGGCTGTTTACGAAAAGGCGCTCCCCTTCGATGTTACAGGACAAAGGACGCTCTTTACTGGCCAAAACTTCAGACGCAATATCGGATAAGACGGGGTCGTTGTAAAGGGTGTATTCTTTTTCTGCATTCTGGTCGCTTCGCAGCACGATTTCACCTTCGGGCGAAATAAAGTAAACGGCGCTGTCGAATTGGTCTTGATAGCGCCGCACAATGTCCAACGCCGAGTGCATTGCCAGGCCGATGCCAGTCGCGCCAATATACCGTCCTTCATAATCATAGACGCGATGATTGATAAAAATCGTCATAGCGTCCTTGTTTGCCATATCCGGATCTACGTTAAGTTCATAGTCGGCTTCCATTTCGCGCACACGAAAATACCAGGTGTCTCGCGTCTCATTCGCACTGACCTGTTTTAATATCCCATCGGGATAATAGTAGTTGCGGGTTTCCTCAGAAACATAGAAACTGGTAAGCGCACCATAACTTTCCTTAATTTCGGAAAGAAACACACGAATTGTTTCCAAGTCCGTTTCTCCACCAAGGGCCCAGTCGCGCAAAAAACTGTTATGCGCCATAGCCGAGGATATATAGATGGGCTTGATGATGTCGCGCTGTATCTCCGAGTATATGTTATCGCTGGTCAATGGAAGAGAACTGCTGGCAATCTGATCGCGCAGATACGAAATGGAAACAAAAAAGCTCAGCAGGCTTGTGGCAAGGAACCCTGTAACGAGAATGGTACAGAGGGCAAGAAGTAATAATTTCTTTTGATTTTTGATTAGCATTTAAGCGTTGCCTCACTGCAAGAGTAATGCATTCATACATAGGTTGGGAGCAACCGTGGTTGACTTGACGCCTTGTGCTGCTCACAGCAGTCGTGACGGGAACCGACGGCGGGTCTTGACAAACTGGCCTAACTATACGGCTTGTAAACTCAACTTTGCAACTAAACCCACTCAGTCCGTTAATTGTTGCCCCGTTTCCGATATGTGCTATACTCTCGGGGCATCTGGCGAAAACTGTCTTCGCTGAACATGGCGTGTTCTCCGTTGGCGTTTTTGGTCAGCACTTTGACAGCACCGTTTTCAGGCACGCCTAAACCGTTGAGGAGAATTGACATGGATATTGGTATGTTGACGACGCCCCTTTCCAATTACTCGTTGGAGGAGGTTTGCGAACTAATCGAGGACTCTTTCATAGACTCACTCGAAATTCCCGCACATCCCGGCAGCCCCCACATTGATGCTGCAAAACTGACGAAGAAGCGTTGCAACGAAGTGCTGGCGTTGATGGATGATACGATGCTCGATATCAGTTCTCTTTGTTATTACACCTGCGATATCAGCGTACCCAAGAAAATACGTGCGACGCAGGCTGCAGCAAAAAAGGTTATTGACGCGGCGGCAGCCCTGAATGTGCCGGTAGTCTGCATGTTGACCGGATTCCCCACGGAAGGCATGAGTAAACTTGAAACCATCGAAAAGGTATTGCCCGGCGCATTCAAACCCATCCTGGAACATGCGCGCAAAAAGGATATCAAGATTGCCGTTGAAAACTGGTTCCAGACCTGCCTGCAGGGGATAGACACCTTTGAAGCATTGTTTGAAGCCATCCCGGATGAGAACTTCGGTTTGAATTACGACCCATCCCATCTGGTGCATCAGGGCTGCGACCATATCGCTCCGCTCAGCATGTTTAAGGATCGCATCTTCCATACCCATGCAAAGGATACATTGATTGATCAGGCGAAACGCGCCCATGCCGGCATTTATGCCGACGGCTGGTGGCGCTACGTCATCCCCGGATACGGCTGCATCAACTGGGGCGAGTATATTGGTCACTTGCGCCGCATCGGCTACGACGGCGTGTTGAGCATTGAGCACGAAGATGCCTCCTTTGATGAGTTGGCTGGTTTCTTCTTTGGCTCAAACCATCTGGCGGGTTTCTGTTAAGCTGGATGGAACATCCAAAATAACGAAGCCGTCTCACCGTCATTGCGAGGTACGAAGCAATCTAAACTTGCACGGCAGCCTGTGAGACAATGGGATTGCTTCGTGCCTCGCAATGACGGTGTGTGTAGTTTTAAAATAATGTAATTGAGATGCGAAACGATTTGGATTTAGATTTGGATTTGGATTTCGACATAGACTTCGTGAAAGAAGTCAAAATCGTAATCCAAATCGAAATCGTAAAAAATTTGTGATGTTGACTTGTAGTGGTTAATCGTAGTGTCTATGAAGGAGAAATGTAATGCATCAATTGGTTTTGATCCGGCATGGTCAGAGCACCTGGAATCTGGACAACCGTTTTACGGGCTGGACAGATGTGGATTTGAGTGAACAGGGCAACCGTGAAGCCCAGGAAGCAGGGAAAGTACTGCGTGCCGAAGGCTTCGAGTTTGACTTGGTGTATACCTCGGTGCTGAAACGGGCCATCCGCACCATGTGGCATGTGTTGTCCGAACTGGACCAGATGTGGCTGCCGGTAGTGCGCGACTGGCGTTTGAATGAACGTCACTATGGTGCGCTACAGGGATTGAACAAGTCCGAAACAGCAGCCAAGCATGGCGAGGAACAGGTCAAAATATGGCGCCGTTCCTATGATATTCCACCACCGCCGCTGGAAGCGGATGATGAACGCAATGCTGCCCACGACCGCCGCTATGCCGGTCTTAAGCCGGAGGACATTCCCCTCACGGAAAGCCTGAAAGAAACCGTGGCGCGGTTCGTACCCTACTGGGAAAATGTGATTGCGCCCGATGTGCAGTCCGGAAAGCGCGTCCTTATCGTAGCCCACGGCAACAGCCTGCGCGCACTGGTAAAGTATCTCGATGAAATCTCGGAAGAAGATATTATCGGCTTGAATATCCCCACCGGCATTCCGCTGGTGTATGATCTGGACGACTCCCTGAAACCGATTGGCCATCGCTATCTGGGCGACCCCGAAGCGATCCGTAAGGCGGCTGAAGCGGTTGCCAATCAAGGCAAGGCCAAGTAACCAGCAACAAAAATTCTGGAGATACAAATCATGGCAACAGGTACTTTTGCTGGCGTTATCAACTGCATGGATGGACGCACCCAGGAGCCGGTCAATGCATATCTGAAAGAAAAGTTTGGTGTGGATTATGTGGATGCCATAACGGAGCCGGGCCCCATCAAACTGTTGGCGGAGAACACCGATCCTCGCGTTGAGAGCATCAAGACCCGCTGCGACATTTCCCTGAACAATCATCATGGAGTCGGGCTTGCTGTGGTCAGCCATTACGACTGTGCTGGCAACCCGGTGGACAAGGATACGCAACTGGTGCAGCTGGCGGCATCTCTTAAGCTGCTGCGCTCCTGGTATCCGACCACTCCCCTTTATGGCTTGTGGGTGGATGAACATTGGCAGGTGACGGAAATTTCCGCAGACGTTCCTGCATAAAGAATAAACACGACGCCTGGCAAACAATTTCACCGCATCGAATCGGGAATAGCAGGTGACACGGATGACCACGAATAACAGAACCGGCTGGGGCATTTATTTTGCCCTCGCCGTTGTTCTGTTTGTCGGGTTTATACTTAGGTTTTTCTACCTGGCCGAAAATTCAAACGCACCTGACTTTACTGCGCCCATACTCGACCCTCAGTTAAATGATTATTGGGCGCGCGCCTTGGTCACCGGCGACTGGACGCCGCCGCCCCATGCCCCTGATCCGCAAATACGTACCACGCCTTACGGCAGGCCACCCGCCTATCCGTGGCTGCTTGCAGGCATTTACGCCGTCAGCAGGGGTAGTTATTTCGCACCCCGCGTCCTGCAGATGTTTGTGGGTCTCCTGAATATTGTGCTGGTCTTTCTGCTTGGCCGCCGTCTTTTCTCTGCTGCCAGCGGGGTGGTCGCCGCAGGGTTGTACGCGGTATATTGGGCCGCCGTTTATTTTGAAGGAGAACTGAACTCCCCTGTCTGGGAAGTGTTTCTGGGACTTGGTCTGCTCCTGTGGTTGTTGCGCTGGGAAAAGCAGGGACGACTGTTGTGGCTTTTCCCGGCGGGCATTTTTCTGGGCCTCTATGCCTTGATGCGACCGAATATGTTACTGCCGGGCGTATTCCTAAGCGCTTGGATTTTTTACGTGGGGTACAAGCACTCTGGCAACTTACATAAAGCAATGCTACACAGCGGCATCCTTGTCATCGCCTGCATCCTCACCATCACCCCCGCCCTGATTCGTAATGTTGTGGTTGCCGATGAATTCGTGCTGATTTCCTATTACGGCGGCATCAACGCCTACATCGGCAACAACGAAGAAGCAGAAGGGGTGTCGCCAACAGTGCCCGACCTGTATGAAATCTCCGGCTTGGATCGCTGGAATTGTTTTACTTACCCTGCCGTGGTGAAAGGGCTTGGAAAACATCTTGGAAAACAGGAGTTCGGCTATGCCGATGCGTCCCGTTATTTTTATGGGCGGGCGATTGACTTCTGGAAAAACGAGCCGCTGCAAGCAGTGCAACTGACATTGCGCAAGGCATGGCTGTTCTGGGGACCGCACGAAATATCGGACAGTAAGGTCATCCACTATGAACATACCTTTTATCCGATACTGCGCTGGCTTCCGGGATTCTCGCTTATGTTTTCGCTCTCATTGCTGGGCGCGTTTCTTCTCTGGTTGCGCAACAAACCTAAAACAATGGCAGATAACAGGGTTTCCCTTGTGGCCGTTTATATCGCCGCCTATTTCTTTTCCGTTCTTCCCTTCTTTATCTCTGGTAGATATCGCTTTCCCATAACGCCATTTCTGATTCTTTTTGCGGGTTATGCAGTGATACAACTGTGGGAATTTTCCCGCCGGCACTATTACAAACAGGCCGCCGCTATCGTCCTGGCAGGCATTGCCCTCTACGCGCTTGTTTCGTATCCGCTCATTCCCTATACCCCCGACCTGTCCACCTGGTATTATCATCGCGGCATGGCGTATGCGGAGGGAGAAGAAGCAACGGATGCTTTTTTGCAGGCCGTTGATGTTGACCCGGAAAACGATGAGGCGTGGCTGCATCTGGGTTATGAATATGCGCGCCAGGGTCATAATGAAACCGCCACGACATGTTATATGAATGCAGTCAAAGCCAATCCCAACAATGTGTACGCACAGAATAATCTTGGTTACGAGTATTTCAGGCTAGGACAATTCGAGGAGGCCATAGCCCATTACCGACTGGCGCTGGAACGACAGCCGGAGTATACCCTCGCGCTAAACAACCTGGGCAATGCGCTGCTGGAACTGAAGCGGTTTGAAGAGGCCCTTGAACAGTTTGAACAGGTGCTAAGCATCAATCCGGATGATCCCCACGCCCGGTATAACATGGGCAATGTGTATCTCAAGCAGGAAAAGTACGAGGCGGCAGCACTGCACTACCAGCAGGCCTTCGAGCAACACCCGGATAATCCCGATATTGCAAATAATCTGGGGTATGCTCTGATGAGCATGGGCAACCTCGAAGAAGCGCTTCCCTGGTTCGAAAAGGCCCTTGCCCTGAATCCGGAGCATTCTCTTGCCTGCGCTAACCGGGCGACTCTTTCCGAAAAAATAAGCGAACGGTAAAACACAGACGAGGTGTACACCCCCGCCAGCAATGGGAAGAGGAAATAAAATTTCAGGAGCAAGTGCGTGACGAAATCCAATTTCGTCACGAGCCGAAGACAGGTGAGACGAATGGGATTCAGAGACGTAACCCCTGGCGCAATAGGTGGTGTTCAAGGTCCGCACCTGGGATTATGCCGTCCAATCGCGTTCCGGACGTCGGCGCAACCGGTTGGCTTCATCGTCATTGATGAATGCTTCGTTTACGGGGTCGAGTTCCAGTTTGCGTTTGAGCATCCAGGAAAGGGCTGCTGCGTGGCAGGCGATGTGGGAATGGCGCATTACCTCTGCGTTGGCTGCTGTGGGCTTGCGCGATTTGATGCAATCAAGGAAGTTTCTGGAATGGGCTTGCACATCCAGGCCTGAACCGCTTTCGGGCAGTGCGGGCAGTTCCTGTTTGAGCGTGTCGGGATACACCTCGATACCGCCACTGTCGCCCACTTCAACCCAGCCTTCGTCGCCTTCAAAACGTACAGGGCACGTGCCCAATTCCTGAATCCAGCCGGGACGCTTATCGAAAGGCGTTTCCAGAAAATGGATCACCATCCTGACGCCATTGGCGTAAATGGCTGTGATCTCTTTTTTGCCTGGATCAAAGGAGATGGGCATGGTGTCATCGGCTTTGTTGGCCCACTGACAGAGGTCCAGGGTGTGTGCGCCCCAGTCCAGCAAGCGCGCGCCCGACTCGAAGTCGTAGTGTGCACGCCAGCCTCCCTTCACGTATTCGCTGTTATACAAGCGCCAGGGCGCGGGACCCAGCCACAGGTTCCAATCAACCACCTCCGGGGCAGGCGTCGGCTCACCGGGCAACCAGGCTGTCTTGATCTCAGGAACGTAAACGCTGGCATGGAGCGTATGAATCCTGCCGAGTTTGCCCGAGTGTGCCAGTTCGATGGCCTGCTGGAAGTTGGCGACACTGCGCCGCTGCGTACCGGCTTGAAAGACGCGGCCTGTGCGCTTGATGGTCTCTGCCAAGTCCTGACAATTGCCGATAGTCAGACCACAGGGTTTTTCGCTGTATACATCCTTGCCCGCTTCTGCTGCTAGAATCGAAGCCGGAGAATGCCAGCGGTCTCCTGTGGCGATCAGCACGGCGTCAATATCTTTTCGCTCCAGCAGTTCACGAAAGTCGCGATACAAAACGCAATCGGTGTTGCCGTAATGCCGGTCCACAAATTCCTTAGCGGCGTCGCGGCGGCTTGCCTGCACATCTGACATGGCAATGCACTGCACATCCGGCTGGCGGATCAGTTGCGGCAGCACATACCGACAGCGCGGCCCCATCCCGATAACACCCAGCGTCACCCGCTCGCTCGGGGCGGCGACTCCCTTTTTCCCTAACGCGCTGGCGGGAACGATCCAGGGAAGCGAAATCGCAGCCGTTGAGACGACTGTGTTGGTAATGAATTTACGGCGTGTGGTAGTGAAATCGTTTTTCATAATGGATTTCCTCAGGTAGTATAAAAGGTGGGTTCCGCTACGCTTCACCCAGCCTACAATTCTTTAATTAGGCGCTGTTCATCCGTATCCTGCTTCCAGTTCCCTGTAGATGCGCAGTGGATCTGTCAAGTCGAGGGTGTAGGCGCCGAGCCATACTGTTAACAGGCAGCACCCCAATGAAAGAGCGCTAATGAGGATGATTGGCAGATACTCGTTGTGAAAGTGCTTACGTAATATCCATGTGGTCAGCAGCCATCCGGGAAAGGGGATGCAGAAAAGCACGCCGCAGATCATGGACGTAAGGAGTAACATATCGCCATTTTGCTGTTGTAATTTCGCACTGCAATAGAAGATAAGTGTTACTTCGGTAATGACCGTCAGGACAAAAATGACCAGTAGACGCATGGGAAAAAGTGTTGGCAATGCGCCTGGCACAACAGTGTCCGCCTGCGCCAGGTAGTTCACAGCAAGCACGAAGAATGCAAGTGCCCCCGCTATCCCTATAGCGGCTGTAGCATACCATCTAGCGGGGGTATATGCCTCGCCGACAGCGACCGCTGCCTGTATATGGTTTTGCTCCTGAATGTCAAAAGTTTGTGGCAAGCCATTCCCCCTGTCTTCGTTGGCGGTCGGCGTGGTGATGAGACGCGCCTTGAGAATGACGGCCTTGTCAAAGTGAAACTCACGAACGAGTCTGTCGCACAGGGATACTGCTTCGGCCCGCCGTTCCAGGCGTTCCAGACAAAGGGCGATGGCGTAGAGCAGTGTGGTGTTTTCAGGAAAAGGCACCGCGAGTTTCCGCAGCGCCGCCAGCGACTCTTCATACTGTCCCTGTCGGTACATGGCGTCCGCCCGCGCGAATAAATCAAGTGCTGTGTTGTTTTCCATAAGTTGTTATTCGGCTAAGGTTGCTTGACGTCCTGAACGCACCGGAAGCCAATGGTGGCGCACCGGTCCAGTCCCGGCCACAAGAGCAGGAACTTGGTGTGTGTGTTCAACGGTTGCGGCCCGTTCGCCATATACCAGCCGCTGCCTTCAATCTTGTAGTACGAGCCTCCTCGAATGATGCAGAAGCGGGTGTGTCCATCATCCCGTTCGCTTTCCGTCCATTCCCACACGTTGCCCGCCATAAGATAGCAGCCGTAGGGGCTGCGGCTTTCCGGCAGGGAACGCACGGGCATGGGCGATGCACCGGCTGGCGGACATTTTGCGGCATCGAATTCGTTGCCCCAAGGCCACACACGGCCGTCGTCGCCCTGGGCGGCACGTTGCCATTCCGGTTCCGTGGGCAGGCGTTTACCCGCCCAGGCGGCATAGGCGCGGGCATCGTCAAGGTCCACATAGACCACCGGCAGGTCGGCAATGGTCTCCGGCATGACACCGTCCGGCCAGTGCTTCAGGAAGTTATGATCATATTTTGGTTTATAGTTGGTTGCCTTCAAAAATTGCTGGAACTCACGATTGGTCACTTGGGCTTCATCAATAAAATACGGGTCTACGGAAACCGTATAGTCGTGGGTAATCATCCCGTCATGGGGATGCCCCCAAATAAACGCGGCCCGTGCTGCATCACCAAGACCTGGGTCGGGATAGCAGCCGCATTCCCGGCGCTGGTGTTCGATATGCATGCTGACCTCGCCTCCCGGAATTAGCACCATCCCCTCCGGCGTTGTATCGCGGGTAACAGGTTCTGTTTTTGCGACCGGACGCAATTCAGGAACCGGACTGACAAAAGCATCTACCGAAGCGTCCGGTGTGTTCAAGGCTTCCTGGACAGCCATCAAATCGTCAACCCGAACATCGTCTCCAAAAGTTACGGAAATGCATCCTATGGTTTCCACATCGCCCCACACCTGCACCCAACCGAACTCCGACATGTCCCAACGCACGGCGCGACCATGCCATACATCCATAATCTGCATGTCATCGGCACGAACATGGGCAGGCAGTTGCCAGCGCAGTAACAGGCCATGCTGGATGGGTTCGCCCATGTTCCGCAGCGTAAACAGGGTGGTGGGCGCACCAGGCCACCGATGGACAAACAACTCCTCATCCAGCGACGGATAGAAAGGGTCCCACAGTTGGGATTGGAACTCTTTGGTGAAAGCGTGAAGAATGGCGGAGCAGCGTTTCCAGCGTGCGGCATCAGCGTCGCTACAGGGATTGTATGTTCCGAAAATATTCTCCCAGAACACCATTCCTGTGCCGTTGAAGAAGGCCGTTTCCATTTCCCATTGGTGGCTGCGTTCCCAGCGGCAGGTATAGTGTTGTGTATGACGCGGTTCAATCCACTTCAATATCGGCATGCCGGGGGGTATCGGATCATGGGGCCATTGCGCCCACGAAGCGTTGCACAGGCTCAGCTGCTCCACGGGCGGGCACAATTCCGGCATCAACACGACGCCTTCCTTCACACTGTCCACCGCCGTCCGCAATTTCAGTACGGCGCTTGTCAGCGTATCCAGAAACACACCATCGGCGCCAACCATCTTTATGATTTCCGCCAATCGTTCTTCATCAGAAGCCTCTTCGCGGCGGGTGCCCTGGTCCCACGGCAGATAAGGAAGCAACACACGCACCCCGTTCTTCTGAAACCGCCGGCAAACATCCCGCAACCCCTCAAGGCCGCCGGGCAAATCCCGGAAGAAATCGAACTGATTGCGGTCATCCACGCCGATGCGTGGATAGGCGGCCCAGAGAATCACGGAGTCCAGCGCACCAAAACACTCCCTCTTGTCATTGATGAATTCCTCAACGAGATAGCCCCCTTCGGGATCATAAAAACTACGGTCGTACATAAAGACAAAGTACTGGGTATAGGCAGACGCCGCCCAGGCGAGATCGTCCCGGTCATAAATGCCACGGCACAAATGCCCGACGCCGAGTTCCTCCAGGGCACCGCCTAACGCCTTCATACGGCTCACATCGTCAAGGCCAAGTATGACACTGGAAATCTCCACACGCTGGTTGTCCTGCTGTTTGAGAAACACTACTGGCGAGGCTGCCCGGCGGCCTTCAGGTACAGTAACCGTAGTCTCCATATCATGCCATGCGCCATCACCGGGCAGGTTCATAGTTGCTGCGCTGTCAAGCGAATCGGCGCCTCCGAAACCCAGGTGCAGGGTGACGTCTCCGCCTTCGACAACGCGTGCCTTCGCGGCGACATAAAGGGAATCCCCTGCATTGAGTGCGAGGGCGTTCGCCACGGGCGGGGCGAATTGAAACCAGGCATCCTGCGTTGCGGCGTTCATGATGAGTACACGTCCCGAACCTGCACGCACGGTATTGCGAAACGCCTGCAGATCGCGCAACCATTCCTCCCGGTAGACGCCTGGGCCCGGCCCGGCAATAAACCAGTCGTTCATCGAAAGGATGGGGCTATGCTGAAATCCCCACGAACAGCCCGCGCCTGTTTCAAACATGGCCGGGCTGAACTGCGGTTCATCGGGCAGCGCAGACATAACTGAGCCTCCTATGGCACTTATTAAAAGCAATTGTGTTAAGAACATTCTAAAATCCGTATTGTGCTTGTTTATACTTCTTTTTCAGGCGCCGTTCCAGATGGACGCTTACAAATGTTTATGCCCACGCGTTTATATGAGCCAATAAGAACTGATACTAGAAATGTTCCTTAAACCACTGGCAAAGTTGTGCTAATGCCGGGAAATAGCGAAGGCTGACAGCCTGTACCACGTTTTCACAAGTCTCTGAATCGTACGCGTGCGACAACAGGTTTCGATGATCCAGCATATCAATCCAGACTTGCCCATCTTCAATGATGTGCGCTGCAAAGGCTTCCTTGACCACACTCCGCGGCGTTACTGGCTGCATCGCAATCCCTGCATTTTCAAGATAATCCTTGAGGGTTTTCCATGCGAGTTCAACAGCCATTTCAAAGCGCTGGATAACCCCTTCCTTCTCAAGGTCGTTAAGGGTTTCCACGCCTTGTTGAATGGGTTCGCACAGAAGGTTTACGGTACGCTCGAAATTCTCAAAGCGCTGTTTCCAACGGATATCCTGTTCCATAGTTGATGTTCCTGAAATATAAACCGGGGTCTAATTAAGAAGCTGCAGTCAGCCATTGAATGATCTCTGCCAGGCTTATCACCAGTTGGCCGCGGCCAGACTGAATATACACGCCTATTTGTGCGATCAGCGTGGATGCCAGAGCGAATTGCCCGATGGCCCAGACGCCCACTGCTATTTGACTTACGCTTACTATACCAACACCGAATTGCGCAATGGTTATCACGCCGGCAGCAAACTGACCAATGGCAATAAAACCGCGTGCCACTACGGGCATATAGTTTGGGCGAAACTTAAACGCGATATGCACCAGGGGCAACCCAGCGATATTCATTTTTGACTTGTACTCAAATCCCCAGCCGTCATATTGCTGCTTTGCTGGTTTGGGAGCGCCACATTGCGGACAGATGAAAGCGTTTTGCGATACCTCTTTTTGGCATTCACGACAGGGTACTAGTATACCTCCAGCACTTTTCCCCTGTATGTCGTCGCTAATTTGTCGCAAGGGCATTCCGCCAAGCCTGTTTCTGCCATGTTTTGGTCGCAAGGCATATGCAATCCATTCCGCTTTCGCAGGATTGGGTGCGCCGCAGTTTGGACAGATAGGCGCATTCTCGGATACTTCGTGCTGGCATTCGCGACAGGGAACCATGGCATGTTTCCTTTACTATACGTTTTATAGGTCCGGGAGGGTCGCAAGTTTCAAAGGCGAATCCGTATACATGGGCTCGCCGAATTCTACACCGATGCGTCCGCCCCAGTACCGGGCACGGGTTTCAATCCCTTCCCAAAACTCCTTTGAGGATATCTGGGTGGCAGGGCCGGGAAAATGGGGATTATGAAACTGGGATTCGTAGGCCTGCAAGGCTTTCATCTTGGTTTCAAAAACCTCGGAAATATCCACCACACAGGGCGGCGCACCGGCGAGTTCCGCGTAAGGATAGAAGTAATAGATGCGGGGCGCACGATAGGGCTCCTGCCCTGTATCAATTTGCGCGAGGCCGGAATAATAGTTGGCGTCCCGGCTAAGTGCGTGGGCGGCGGCGTGATCAGGGTGACGGTCCGGCGCCATCAGGGCGCAGATGATTTTAGGACGATATTTTCGTATAAAGGGGATAATCGCCCGCTGCTGTTCCGTCGTATTCGCCAGCCGACTGTCCGGCAATTCGGCGTCTTCCCGAAAACGAATCCCCATGATATATGCAGCGGCTTTTGCTTCCTTTTCTCGCTGCTCAACATCGCCGCGTGTGCCCATCTCGCCACGGGTCAAATCCAGCACGGCCACACGCTTTCCCTGGCGCTTCAGGTTAATCAACAAGCCGCCACAGGCCAATTCCACATCATCCGGATGGGCGCCTATGGCAAGTACGTCAACAGTCTCTTTATTCTTGCGACTCACAATTCCATCTCCTGTAATTCACGGGTATCCAATTCCAGTTCACTGGTCATGCGCTCGATCAAGGGCCAGCCGTGTTCAAACAAAAAGCTGAATACCGACAGCACCCGTTCTTGCGGCTTGTTCATGGGCGCAATCAGGGTGCGCAACCGCTCAATCCGTG
>CAZBNU010000065.1:0-10522 GCA_964493075.1 uncultured Nitrospirales bacterium
GGCGTTTCCAATACGCTGATTGATTTTGGGCTCAACGAGACGCCCTTTCCGCTGTATGTCTGGAACAGTTTTAAGAACATACCGCTGATGCGCATTGAAGCACAGGCCGATGTGGACTGGATAGAATTGAGTCCTGAAAGCGTTGAAAGTCTCTGGAAAGACGAGGCCTCCGGCTATGACCAGCGCTCCATCATCGTGCGTATTAACCGCACCCTGCTGGAGGAGGGTGAGCATCAGGGTCTTATTACCCTGACCGCCTTTGGAATGCGCCCGCGCGAGGTTGAGGTGCGTGTGCTCATGGAGAACGATGGGCGATTGTCAGGCCTTAACATTGTTGACCCCGTGTCGTTTTATTCAACTCCCTATCTTCTGGACTTTACCTTTTCCCTTCGCGATGCGGACGGCAATCCCGTCGTTGCCGATCCTGTGCAATTTGATATTGCCGCTTTTGAGGATAGCGAAGCCTTGCAGGCAATGGAAAATGGTCTGGCGGTGCTCAGTGCGCCGCCACGACAGCTCCTACTGGATTTTGTGCTCGACTATTCACTCACCATGCAGAATACCTTTGGCGCCATTGCCAGTCTGGAAGAGGCAGTGCGTAATGATATCCTCCGTTTCCTGAACCCTGAGGCAGCAGCCGGCATCACCGTTTTCAGCCGGGAAGACCGCCCACCTGTTGTCGTGTCCGACCTGACAACAGACCACGCCTTCATCCGAAGCGAACTGGGACTCATACAGCAGAATTATGTGGGCAGATTTACATCGGGTGCGCCGCTATTTGACGCTCTCATGGTCTCACTGGACAAATTTGACGAGGGCTTCTTTTTTCTGGGCTTTTCGCTGGCGCCCCTTGAAGAGTGGCTCGGCATCGTTCAGCGGTTTACGGAAAAAGACACGCTCCAGCAAAGTCGTCAGATAGTTGTGATTACCGATGGCTATGACACCTCAAGTGAAGCCACCATGGATGATGTAACCCGGCGGGCACGCAACCTGGCGGTTAGCATCAATGTGGTAGGCATTGGAAACCGCCCGAATCTTGCGACGTTGCTGCCCCTGGCAGGACAGACAAAAGGTGCGTATTTCTCCTATGCCCATGAACGGGAAAACATATCCCCCCATGTGCAGGAAATCGTGCAGAATCTTGATGGTCAGTACCAATTGCGATGGGCGACTTTGAAACGCCGGGACCAGGAATTTGCAGCGGAATTCCGGGTGTCCCTAAATGGACGGGAAGATGCCCATATCGCGGAAAAAGGATTTAATCCCGTCGACTACGCGGGCGACACGTTGCAGGGCATTATGAACACGACACTACGGGACGACGGTCTCAGAAGTGATGTGGAAGTGCGCATGGAGTATATTCCACGATTCGTTTATGATTTGCGTTTATATGTTGAAACCACCCATCCTTTTGAGGTGTGGATAGCGGATGCCGCAGAGGGCGGACTGCTTGGCGGCTGGGAACTGGAAACCACCCCTGTAAACGAAAAAGGCGCCTGGCTTCATTTTTACAACTTCGATGCGCCCCTTCCCTTTGCTGGCTACGGCACACTGTTCACACTGGACTTTGGCGAAGTGATATCCGAGACACGGCCCATGCTCACACAGATTGTTATTGATAATTCATTGTATGAGGATGCCGTTCATTTCGTGCTGGAAAATGAATAGATGCGCAATACAGATTGAAGGTTAGTTTTATGGATTTTCGATGTCCCCGATGCGGGGCGATGTTGGATATGGAGACAACCCAAAAGGGTACGCACATTCAATGTCCCGGCTGTGGCGCCTTCTTTCGATCAGGGGAGGCCTTACGAACAATGACAGGTGGCCAGGATGATGTGATTGATGTCCGGGCCGAGGTGATCTCGCCGGATGGGGACGCTGCTGACAGGGACGAGGTGCTGGAGACCAGGGTGGATTACGGTGCAGCAGAATACCGAAGTCAAAATGAGGAACCGCCCGTCTACTTCGCAAGACATTTCACGGTGGAAAGGCGCGAGGGATGCGGGTGCAGTGGCTGCGGATGTCTGGCGGTTCTGTTTTTGCTACTCTACCTGATGGCAGGCTGCATGGCGACACTGTAGGCGCTCACGAAAGACAACACAAATCAGGAAGAAGCCCCTGCTTTTTGCTGCGTGTTCTTTGGCGGGAAATTATTGCCGTCTGGTTTTTTCATGGCGCACTGTCCTTCAAAAAGAACGCCCTCATGAATACTGATGCGCGGCGCACAAATGTCGCCCACCACTTTCCCCTTGGAGGTTATTTCAATACGGTCAATTGCCTGAATGTTGCCATGCACTTCACCGCTGACAATAACCTGACCACCTGCCAGGTCGCCTTTAACCTTGCCCGATTCAAGCACCACAACACTGTCTTCGCTCAGCACCTTGCCGTCAATGTTGCCCTCTATGCGAATGGTGCCTTTACACTTCAGTTCGCCTGTGAGCAACGTACCCGGTCCAATCATCGTCACCACTTTGTTTTCGTTATAGGTGTTCTTGTTTTTAAGTGAGTCAAGCATAGGTTAATCCGTAAGATATTTTGCGGGGTCTGTTGGACGCCCTTTTACATGTACTTCATAATGGAGATGAGCGCCCGTGCTTCTGCCGGTGCTGCCCACGCGTCCAACAGCATCGCCGCGTCCGACGGCTTTACCAGGGCGCACTTCCATCGAGGATAAGTGAGCGTAAGTCGTTTGCAAGCCATTGCCGTGGTCTATTATAACAGTATTGCCAAGGTAATTCATATACTCAGCCTTTTTAACAACACCTTTGGCGGTTGCACGAACTGTTGTGCCGTGGCGGGCAGAGATGTCTGTGCCGTCATGGTGGCGTACCCGCTTGTTAAAGGGATCGCGACGATATCCGAAATTCGAGGAGATGCGTCCTACGCCCCGCGAAAGCGGCCAACCTGCAGGCACCCGTTCAATGCGGTCCAACTGGGCTTCCATGTCGGTTACCAGTTCTCCCAGACTACGCGACCGTAACCGAATTTCTTCAACTATCATATCTGCCGACGGCCGCGCCATGCCGTAAATGACAAAGGGTGGGCGGGTTATTTCCGAGCTACCGACATAATCAAAAGGCCCTACCCGTGCGGGGCCGCCGCCACGCCCACCACCACCTGTGGTATCGGTTTCAAAAGCAGGCTTCTGGCGCGGCGCCAAACCCGTAATTTCCCGGGCGCGACTTTCCATGTCGTACAAATCGGTCAATTCTGAGGTAATGGCTGTTATGCTGGCTTCATATTCCGCACGCAGCCGCGCCTCTATCTGGCGTGCTTCTTCACGGCTGATGCCTGACTCCACTGTGGGAGCAGGCGCAACCGCAGACGCATTTTCCAGTTCAAGCATACGATTGGCCTGACGCAGCAAAGCTGCACGCTCAGACATCTGGTGGTTGCGCTGATAGAAAAACGCTGCTGTAAAGGATAAAAGGATTATAAAACCGCAAACGCTCCAGAAGTGAAGGTCGCTGAGTGTGAGCGTACTTGTACAGCCCTCACCTTGCGGAATCAACATCACCGTCCATTTTTTCATAATCAATCCAGTCTCCTGGCGATTTCGGCGAAACGCCGTCTTCCTCCGCACCTGGCGGATTATGCCGTGCACTTACATCATCTCATCGTGTCACGTCCTATCCCGTTCCAAGTCCAACGCAACTATAGCACAGCCCTTGTAAATATGTCAACAGGAGTTTTCTCTTTTATTAAGGTTGTGTATCGTTATGGAACATGGGGGGGGTAGGCAGGGGGGAGAGGGGGCCATGGATAGTCTGGCAGGGAACCGGGCTGCTGCAGACGTTTCAATGACACCATCGTCAAGATGATAAAGGACGACGGTGCTACCCCTGGCTAGAATTGAATGCATCCTTTCAGGGTACCACTGGATAACAGCCATTGGTTAGTCAGATGACAGATGATTATCTGTCGCGCCGCGGACGCCGCTTCTTCCGGGGAAAGTCCGCGTTGATGTGCGTAAATAGGTAATCTGGCTGACAACAATTTTAGACCGTTTGATATAGGAGTCTAAGAAAGTGCATACTTTTTACAGTTCAATCACAACCTTTGGTGGTATTGCTAATAAGCCCCTATTATTCAATGGCTTAAAATATATTGAGGAAATAGTAGTTATGGCTTCTTCCTACAAATATGATTTCGCCATGGTATTTTGTCCCAGATGGGGCGTGAAAGTACCTTGGACTGCCCCTGCCTATTTGATTGAAGCCGTGCGGTCACGCGGCTTTTCCGCCCAATATATTGACTTCAATATTTATCATTACTATGCAACAAAAATTTCTGAACTATGGACGGAAAACAAATACCATCAGTTCTGGAAAACACAGGATCTAAGCTGGTTCCTCAAAAGAAGTAATCTTGATCAGATAAGTGCACCTGTAGTTGGCTTTTCCCTTACCGATACAAATCTGCAGCTGAGTATTGCCATTGCACGTGCATTAAAAAAGCGTGATCCCAACATCACCATCCTGTTTGGCGGCCACCGTATTTTCTTCCCGGAAGACCCTGAAGAGCAGGTACCGCTAGATGCCTGTGATGCCATTGTAAAGGGGGAAGGGGAACTGACATTACTCGATATTCTTGAGAATGGACTTGACAACAACCTCGGCACCTATACGCCAGGTTCTGACGGCTGGCAGTTCAACGGCGAACGCCCCCTCATCAAAGACCTCGACATGTTCCCCTGGCCACGATACGAAGATGTAAACTGGGAATTGTTTGAAGACATACCCGCACAAATTATGGGAAGTCGCGGCTGCATTAACCGATGCAGTTTTTGTAACGATATTGTACGTGCACAATATAAATATCGAAGGCGGTCGCCCGAACACATCACGGAAGAAATGCTCTACTTGAAAGCAAGGCATGGTGTGCATACCTTCACTTTCAATGATCCGCTGATAAATGGGCACTACCCCAGCCTTGATGAGCAGTGTGACCTTCTCCTAAAGCATAACTTCAACCGCCCCTGGTATGGCAATTTTGCTATTCGGGCTGATATGCCTATGGATCTTTTACGCAAGGCACAACAGGCAGGTCTCGAAAAGGCCATTCTCGGCTTAGAATGTGCCAGTCCAAAAGTACTGAAACTCATGAAAAAGAAATTTACGGTTGAAGAGGCGGAATATTTTATCAATCGCCTCAATGAGGCCGGGATATTGGTGGAGCTGAACCTGATTGTGGGGTTCCCCGGCGAGACAGAAGAAAATTTTCAACAAACCCTCCAATTCCTGAAGCAGGTAGGGCCAAAGATTTCAATGATTACCAGTGTTGCCACCCTTAACGTGGATCACTCCTACCTGTGGGACCACCTGGATGAATACAACATTGACTTCAAGCCTGGGAAAGACCGCCATATCTCCTGGAAAACCACGGATGGCAGCAACACCTACGCAGTCCGTATTGACAGGGCCAGACGACTTTTCCAACTTGCAGAGGAAATGAATCTTACCCACATGCGTTTCGATGGTGATATTGAACTCAAAGAATATGCGCTAACCATGGATGAGATTCTTGCCAGACAGCGTATACGTGCGGCGAAGCATTACACCAAAAAGGTGCTGACAAAGATGGGAGTTTTTACACCCGCCAAAAGGGTAATGAAAAAACTCGGCCTGTAAAATGAAGATCGTTTTATCTCTCTCTATTGATTCGTTTTTGTTGATATTACTTTGTTTAAACGCTTCCGTTTTGTGAATTATAAATTATGAGTTACATATTTTACCTTGTCACAGCGTGTGTTCTTGCCATCTTGCCTGTCCTCAACGGTTATGTCTATATAGCCTCTATTCTCTTTATTCTGGCTTTACTGTCACCAATCAAAGTGCTTGTGGCACAATGGATAGTCATATTGTCATGGATTCTCTGGTGCGGTAGGGCAGGCGGCCCGCCTCTGATGCTTGATGAATACTATTTGTATTTGCTGAATGTATTTACCTTTATCCTTGGCGTCCCTTTTTATATTTCCCATCGCAGACAGCCACAGAAACCGTGGGTGCGATTTTTTCTTGTACCGACACGCTATATTCTCCTGGCCTTTGCAGTGCTCTTGTTGTTATCACCTCTTTTCCGTTCTTACCCTGTCTCCAACATCGTTTGGGCCTTCTTGTGCCTTCTATATGGATGTTTTTTGCCGAAGGCCAAAATGCAGATACAATTTTCAACGATACTGGGTTACATCGTACTATTTAGTCTCATGACGATCGCTACCCTGATTCTTGTGGAAGTAGGCGTGCGCCTGTTTTTCGTTGCTCCCCCCAAACCGGGTCGTTATTTTATGCCCCACTCGGAAGCCATTTTTACGCTTCGTCCCAACGCATTTGCAATCGACACGATACTGGATAATGACGACAAAGTAAGAGAGAGCGCGGTAAAAATATCCAGCCAAGGCATCCGGGATCGTGAATATGGGCCAAAATCCCCGGATGAATTTCGGGTCGTACTGCTTGGTGATTCTTTTACAATGGGTCTGACATTGAATCAGGAAGAAACTATAGGTGCAGCGCTTGAGCACTTGTTTGCTGACGAAAAAACTGGTAAGCAGGTACGTTTTATTAACTGTGGTGTTAGTGGTTACGCACCCTGGCAGGAGCGGATATTTCTGAAGGAACGTGGAATTCCTCTTGAACCCGATATGGTAATTCTGCAACTCTTTCCAATAAACGATATTCCGGGATCATACAGCAAAGTCGGTGGTTACTTGGAGTCCATTGACCCCTTGTGGGAAAACGATTTGAGGAATTTCAGGCGACAACACGAGTTGCCCTTTTGTATTGAACGGTTCTGTAAACAACAGTCACAGGCATACCGTTTATATCTCGCCGCCGCAAACTCTCCCGGAATTATCAGACCCTTGATCAGTGATTTGCGCTTTGTTCCGAAAAAAAAATATCCCCCAATACATCAGCTATCCAATCGGCCTTTTCCTGTTGAGGTATGTCTCGTGGACTATTACCCTGCATTGCAGGAAGCGTGGGATATCTACCGCGAAAGCATCAAGTCAATACGCGATGATTGCATTCAAAAAGGTATCCCGCTTTTGGCATATGCCCATAGCGGTATCATTGCCGGCGAACCGGAGAAATGGAAAGAACTTAATGCGGCGTTCCCAGACACTCCCTATGAAATGAACAAAGACATACGTATTACAAACGAATTGCTAAAAGAACTTGGCATCCCCTGCATAGACATTCTCGCGTCTCTGCTGGCTCATAACCAATATGACCTCTATTTCGTCCACGATGGTCACTTTACTCCCAAAGGGGCACAGGTTGTTGCAGAATGTATCAAGCGCTTTCTTACAGAAAACAACTACATTAAATAACCTTTTCGGCATTGACAATATGGCCCCCGCTTAGCCGCTCTTTCATCAAATTAAGTTATCTATGCTTTGCAGTGCCATACCATTGCCGTCCACCGTGGTCCATGTGTAAGACTGCGACCTCCTCGAGACGAGTTTCCTTTCCGAAAGTATTCACCACATCCCGCGCAAAAATCCAGTCGGATGCTTCAAAGTGATCCAATTCATGATAGGCTATTTTATCCATAATCTCTCGACGAACACACTGAAAAAAACCACAGGGGATACCATCCCCTTCTCGATACCGGTAGTCTTTTGTCGTTTCTGCTATGGCGTCAAATTCCTCCCAGGGACGGACTTCACCCAGCAATATTCGTCCTGTCATCTCGGGAGTAAGCATCTTCCGCCCATCAGGCGCTATAAAATGCGTCTCTGATTCTACCGCATCTATTTTCTCGAATAAATCCGGAGGCGCTACAATATCTGAATCCATCAGAATAATCCATTCGCCGGAAGCCACATGGACCGACTCATTGATCATAAACCCTTTTGAATGGACATGGCTTTCCGAAAAAGAAGAGCGAACAATACGCAAATGGGGGTGGGCAAAACTCATACTTTCAATCAAATCATCGGTGCCATCTATACCCGGCACATACGCTACAATTACTTCCATGCAAGCGGGATCAAGGCCTTTCTGGTGGGCAAGAGAAAGCAGTACGGCCTGAAGCCGGCGCGTATACCGCGTACTGACAATAATTATGGAGTACTTTACCCTTGGAATCTGCACAAACCCAGTAGCATCCCCTTCCCAGAGCATAATCGTCTGGGAAATCATAAAGCCGTCAACATTATGCACCGAAATGCGGGGTTCAAGTACGCCGGATAAACGGACAGGCAGCCTTGGACTTCCATCGAACTCAGTGGGGCGTACTTGGGCGCCGTCCCGAAGCAACACATAGTATCCGTCTTTATCCACATGAAGCGTTAATTTATGTGAATAATCTATCATGGGACACAGGATTTTTATGTGCCGTCCAAAACTGAATCCTATATGCGCTGCAATCCCCCCGCCAAAAGTCAGGCCCAAGGTGAAAGGCGGTGCGACTCGCGTCAATACTGTACTAAGCAGTTCACAATTTGAAAAAGAAAACCAGCGTTTGGATGCGTCATCGGGTGGATTATAGTGGTCCTCAATTTCATAGGAATGCACCGGAATTTCCCGAGTGGGAGGAATCCGCATGATAATATCCCGTGCATTATCCGCCAGCGCCTTAAGATGTTCGGGCAATTTACGCCGTGCATCATCCAAGGCATCATAATATCTTGTTCGCCCTGAAGATACCTTGACAGGCGATGCTACTGGTTCGCCTGCAATGGCTTTTATCTCCAGATAGGGTAGTTGAAGGGTGAAGATTTCTGTCTCATGATCACATATCCGTTGAAACTTGCAGCGGGCACATTCCGGCCCCATTGCCTGTTGTTGTTTTGCGCGTAATTTGGTCAATTCAACTTCGCAGGCATCCACATTCTCCGGCAACGGAACATCTTTTTTCAGAAAAGCAAAATGACGGGTAAATTTATGAAACATCCAGACCCGGGCGTATAAACGGGGATGGTCCAGGATCCAGGGCAATACGGCCCTATCAATGGCGGTGTGCAAGGACATCCCTTGTGACAAAAGACTCTCCATCACCTTGTTCATACGATGTATGCCACCCGTATAAACTTTTTCCGCCAATTCATAAGAACGCTTTGCATAGTGCTGGTGATCAGAGAAAAATTGTGTCTGACTCATTACATTCGGATAATTGGCTTCCGTCACATGGCAATAAGGCAAGCCGATAAGATTGGCTTCAATTTCACGCGCCTCCAACCCACAAACGAGGGCATTCATCCAATCAACGATTCTTCGGCATTGACCAAGGGTAGTGGTCGGATGCTGTGAGTGCGAAAATGCATCTGCTAATACCACATTTACAGAAACTGCCAGATGAAGCGTATCCAGTAGTTCTTCAACACAAGAATTGGCTGCACACGATGCCGAAAGTTGCACGCGAACTGGAAGACCGGCCCCCTTGCACCTGCTTATACAGGCCTTCATTTGTTTATTATCAATCGAATCTGGCGTAAGAAATATATCATGTAATCCCGTATCCGAAAGATTGGGCAATTCTTCAATTACCTGCAGATCGGTTACACGCAGCGACAATGCTATTTTCTCATTCCGAACGAAGTCCAGCAATTCGCCCAGATGTGCTACGGTGTTTCTGTCAATTGCCAAATCAATTTTTTCCACCTTGAACACACGGTTGTTAAGGCGTATCCACTTTTTCACGCTGGTAAGGGGAAAAGGTATTTCATGACAATTACTACAAAGCACCAGGCCGCGCAATGGCGGAAGCGCCCCCCGAAAATAGTCCTGATGTCCTGAATCTGTCTTAATATCGTCTGCCATTATGCTTCTTTACCTTGCATTCTCAGCGGTTTTCTGCGCTATAGCGCCCAGGCCTCATCTTCAGGTTCGACCGTCTTAACCTGTTCCCGTATGTAATAGCAGGGATCCTCAATAAGGTGTTCACCCGCTATCGGGTTCGCTTCATCGGTACCGAACAAGTCCGCATAATCGCCATGAAACCCATCACATATATTTTTAGCCACGCATTGGCTGCACGCTTCATGGTATTTATAATGACAATTAACGCTGGCACGGTAGCGCGCTTCATCGCGATAAATGCCGTCCAGTCCACGCGCCAATTGGACCATGCGCGTTAGTAGGCGATGGCCTTTGAACTTAATTCCCTGAACGAGGGGTTGGCGCTCGAAGTGGTCGCGAATATATATTGCATCGCCATTACGGAGTTCCCGGCTATAGGGTCCCCCCAATAAAAATGGGGGCATTACATCCCCTTCTTTGCGCAACTGCGGCACGCTCATTGTCCAGACCCAACTCTGATAATCCCATTCGTGAGTATCATAAGAAAGCTGCTGAAAATTATAAAAATTTTTACGGTGCTCTTCCGTTGCCATGCACAACGGCAAATAACGGACATTAACTTCTATGCCTTCCTTTTCCAACATCTCCATTGCTGTGGTAAGAGGTCCTCGCACCTCTGAATACTGCGCAACCGTGTCTGAGCGTCGTTTTCCGGTTTCCTGGTCGCCGAAAGGATTAAATGCAATAAAGTTTACCGCGTAAGCGCCATA
>CAZBNU010000065.1:10622-19824 GCA_964493075.1 uncultured Nitrospirales bacterium
ACCAGTTCAAAAATATCCTTATATATGGTAGGCTCTCCCCCTTGAATATCTATCGCCGTATTACCATAGAAATAACGCAGCGTATCACAGATTTTTTTGGCCTTATCAAGGGTCATAAACGCATGTTCAGGATGATGATGGTCTTCAATTCTGTTGATGAAATAACAGAAGTAACAACGCTGATTACACGTCTGGCCTAACCACGTTACACCACGCTTCGTCAAAACACGCTTCTTGGTTGTGGCAAGCCTGCCCCGAACATTTTCTGAACTCATTATCTAGATTTCCTTTATACATAGACAGGTCAGCGCCAACACAAGGCGCGTTTACGTGCTATTATAGTTACGCACCCGAATGCTCGACTTTAATGCATCCAGAGAAATAGAGGTGTCGCCCCTCATCAAAATATAACTGCCCCTCATCGGCTTTACGCAGCGCCTGCAGCACGCGACAATTTTCTTGAACAGAAGTATTTATCGCCGTCATTCGCACAGGCGGACAATCATCGTCTGTCTTCATTGTAATAGATGGCAGGGTATCGCTTAAAGCTGCTATACACTGACCTGGTGCATAATGTTCATTACAATGAACCCAATTGGGACGATTCGGATCATAGTCAGGAAAAGTGCCATGCTCTTGATCCGTTCGCCATTGACTATAGGCAGCAGGCACAACGATTGCCGTATGACACTCTTGCACGGTGAAGGGGCTTTTCGAAATTACCCAAATACGCAAGGCAAGGCCATTATCGATACTTGTTACCTCCCATTCCATTTCGAACGGGAAGCGACGCGATTCTCCGAAGAAACGTATGCCATTTTCTATCGGCACAATACTACGCCACTGAAGACTCTGGCTGTCATTCCACAAATGCTCAATAAGCATGGACGTGTACACATGCATATAGGAGGTAATTTCCTGTTCATCCCAGGATACGCGAATACATCCCGATTCAAAACGCGCTGCAAACGGCCCACTTCGGATTGTGCGACTGGAAAAAACATGTTGGGCAATTTGTTCTGCGGGCTTTGTCGGGTCTATCTCCAGTTCGAGCAGGTCATGTCTACCGGAAGCAAATATACTGTCGTGCTCAGGAAAGCGGGCTTCTGCAGTCAACACACGACTATAGGTTAAGTACTCTGTATTTGCCCAAAACAACCCAAAAAACGGATTGATTTTATTTATCTTGAATATCAGAGATGGCATGTCCACCCCTTCCCTGGGTAGCACGGCCGTTTCATTCGCCTTGGCTTCCGGCGAAACAAGTACGGTCCAGGTCATATCAGAAGGCTCAATATCGGGAAATTCGCCGGTTAAATCACCATATATCCAGCGCTGATATGCAACAGGCAAAAGAAGACGAAGACCAATAATATCAATCTGGCATTCTCGTTCGCACTCAAGCGCAATACGCCACAATAAGCGTCCCGAGTCAAAGGACAATTCCCACAACAACTTCATGGGCAATCTGGCCATGCTGCCTATTGCTGCGCACCCTTGCTCGGTTCGTTCAGTTACCTCCCATTCCGCCTGGGTACTCAAGTGTTCCTGGCCAAGCGTTCGTAGCATCATATGAAGCCCATTGGCGGCAGTAATCTCTTCCTGATTATGAAAAAGCGATACGCGGCCATCGCAATGAATTGCTTCTGCAAGACCATCATTAAAGGTATGAATACCCTTCTCCCGGCCAACCTGACGTAAGTAAAACGTAATGGTCTTTTGGGCGGTAGCGCGTTGTATCATCTCGCCACTATCCAACAAGACGACGCGTTCACAGAGGGTGTTAACCATGCCGAGATCGTGTGAAACAAAAACGATGGTCTTCCCTTGTTCTCGCAATTCCCCAATCTTGCGGCGGCATTTTCGCTGAAATTCCTCGTCGCCTACGGCGAGTACTTCATCTGCAAGAAAAATATCGGGATTGGAAAATGCAGCCACGGCAAATCCAATCCGCACATACATGCCGCTGCTATACGTTTCTACCGGTTGATCAATGAAGTCGGCTATCCCGGAAAAACGCACGATATCATCATAAACGGCATCTACTTGTGCATGCCGCATTCCAAGGAGCCCCGCATTAAGATAAATATTTTCCCGGCCCGTCAGTACTGGACTGAACCCCGCGCCAAGTTCGAGTAATGATGCGACTCGCCCGCGCACAAGGACAGAACCACTGCTTGGCAATGTTACGCCCGCGATGATACTCAAAAGCGTGCTCTTCCCCGAACCATTGCGACCAATAATCCCCAGCGATTCTCCCGGCTCAACGTTAAGAGAAATATCCCGCAGCGCGCAAAACTTCCCTGCTTTTTTGCCGCGAATCCAGTCGCCGAGACCTCCTTTTCCACGCAGGTCTCGAAAGCCCCGCCGCGCAGAAAATTCCTTGCTGATATTCTGGATTTCGATAATGGGACTCATAACTGGTCCGCCATGGTTGCGGCATGCCGCCTGAAAACAACCGTTCCAATGCATACAGCAATAAGCGCGCAGAGCACGGGCCACACTAACAACCACAAATCCGGAAAACGCTGTTCAAACAATATCTGGCGATATGCGGTGAGTAGTCCGGCCATGGGATTGACTGTATACGCATAAGGCGCCCAGACCGGTAGTTTTTCACTGTAAACAAGTTCAAGGGGATAAAATACTGGGGAACCGTAAAAACCAAAGAGTAGCAGCACATTAACAAAATTTCCCACGTCACGAAAGTAGGTATGCCCGCAGGACAAAAATAGAGAAATGCCAATGACAAGCGCAAATTGAACGCCAAATAACACAGGAATGTAAAGAATACTGAAACCAATATGCCCGCCAAGACACAAGTGGGCTACCACCAACATGACAAAGCCCACCGCCAACTGAACCAAGGGCATACAGCAGGTAGCAATGGGAATAACTTCACGGGTAAAACGTACTTTTTTGACCAGATTCTTGTTGGCGACGATGGATGTCGTAGCCGTGGATATTGAAGTTGAGAAGTATTGCCAGAATATAAGCCCGCACAGCAGCATTACAGCAAAAGGAGGTCCCGCATCCGCATTCGCCAAAACCGCGCGATCAGCAAGCACAAAAGAAAAAACAAATGTCAGGATAAGCGTGAAAGCCAACGGTTCTATGATGGCCCAAAGAAACCCCATCATTGCATAGCGATACCGTACGCGCAAATCTTTCCAAACAAGGTCGAAAAGCAACTGACGCGTCTTAATCATATCCGGAAGTATACGCCAGACATGACGTTCAACCCGGCTATCATAAACAACTGTGTTCATTTGTGGTGTATGGTATCACTATTTCGCGGAGTAAACAAAGCATTCAAAAGCAGCATTCCCTTTCCCATATCAAGTGTACACTCCATTATGAAATACAGGCTGATTGTGGAGTAACAGGGACGGCGGGAACTGGCGGGGTACCTTATATTGCGGCATCTGCCTGCAACGCTGCAGATGCCATCATACCATCTACGATCTGGTCCGTTTTTTGCATCACGTACAACCCTTCGGCCTCGGCAAAGACAAGGCCCGTATTGGGACAATACATCGAGCCCTGCGTGTAAACCTTGCGTCTTTCGGTGCGTAACACCTTTGCCTCAACAATTGCGTCCGTGCCAAGGGGCACCTTCTTTCTGAACTGTCCCGTCACCGATGCAGCTACAGCCAGGTAGCCCGCACTAAACACCGCCATGCCCATGGTCTCGTCGAATACCGCCAGAATACTACCGCCGTGGGCGTATCCCGGAGGACCCTCCGCAGCCCATCCAAACCATGCCCTGGCATACACCAGGTCGTTTGATTCGTGATAGTAATAGGCTACGCGAAGACGGTTTACTGACGTATCGCCCGATATATAGGAACGCCCTATACCAAAATCCGGCAGATTTGTAAGTGGTTTCCATCCCGGTTTGGGCTGGGGTTCGGGTGCGGTAATTTCCAACAGGTTCATGAACGGTATCCTTTACGCAAAACAGCTGCGGTCTTTAACAGGTTTGGCTATGAGTGTACAGGATACTACGGTAGTCTGACAAACTCAAAATGAAATTCAGAAATGGTGGGTTTCCTCGTTTTTCACCCGCCCTACAGTGCACCATTTGATCACCCATCTGTAATCGCGCTATGCTCATGAAAACATAAGGAACACATACCATGAATAGACGTACTTTCCTGAGGCAGGTTGGCATGGGCGCAGGCGCAATGGCATTACCCGCTTTTCTGCGCACCGCTGCGGCCGCCGGCACCACCCCGCCCAATATCATTATCATAATGGCGGATGATATGGGGTATTCCGACATTGGCTGCTATGGTGGCGAAGTGCAAACGCCAAACCTGGACCGATTGGCGGCGGGGGGCGTCCGGTTTACACAATTCTATAATGCGGCACGCTGCTGTCCGACACGTGCGGCTTTGCTTACCGGCTTGTATCCACATCAGGCGGGGGTAGGGTCCATGGTAGGCACAGGCAAGGAGCCGGGGTATCGCGGGCGGCTTAACGAATCCTGCGTCACCATCGCCGAGGTGTTGAAGGGCGCTGGCTACACCACGCTCATGTCCGGAAAATACCACGTAACCCATTACAACTACAGCAATCCAGAGCCGACCCTGCACCGGGAGAGTTGGCCGAGGCAACGTGGTTTTGACCAGTTCTTCGGCACCCTTGCGGGCGGCGGCAGTTTTTATGATCCCGTAAGCCTTATGGAAGACAACGAGTTCATCGAGCCGGGCGAGGATTTTTATTACACGGATGCTATCAGTGACCATGCCGCCAGGTTTATTACAAAAGCATCTGCTGAAAAACCGTTTTTTTTATACACTGCCTATACAGCGCCTCACTGGCCCTTGCACGCTTTGTCCGAAGACATTGAGAAATATAAAACGGTATATCGCGCTGGTTGGGACAACATCCGCGAGCAACGACGGGAGCGGATGATCGAGATGGGGCTGATCAACGCAGACTGGCCGCTCACGGAACGGGACGACCGTATCAAGTCCTGGGAGGAAACGGAACACAAGGAATGGGAAATCCATCGCATGGCGGTGTACGCGGCGCAGATTGACCGTATGGACCAGGGCGTGGGACGCATCATCAAAGCGCTCGAAGACACCAACCGACTGGACAACACGCTTATTCTGTTTCTTGCCGACAACGGCGGCTGCGACGAAATCATTAACGGCACCAACACGCGGCACGGTGATTTTGCACGGGGCGGCACCACGCCAGAGGTGTTCCCGGGTGAACCAGACACCTATGCCAGTTACGGCTATGGCTGGGCGAACGCCTCGAACACCCCGTTCCGCAAGTACAAGAAATGGATACACGAGGGCGGCGTTGCGTCTCCGCTGATAGCACACTGGCCTGCGGTGATTAAAGATCAAGGTGCGCTGCGGCATCAGGTCAGTCATGTGATCGACCTCATGGCCACCTGCGCCGATATTTCAGGCGCGGACTATCCGGAAACCTTTAACGACCACGCCATTCTCCCAAAAGAAGGCGTCAGCATCGCGCCCGCTTTCGTGGATAAGCCACTTAACCGTCCGGCGCCCCTGTTCTGGGAACATATCGGGAACCGGGGCATGCGCGATGGTCGCTGGAAACTGGTCGCTGGCAAAAACGGCGCCTGGGAACTCTATGATCTGGAAAAGGACCGCACGGAATTGAATAATCTCGCGGCGGAACATCCAGACCGATGCAGGCAAATGATCGCCGATTATGAAACCTGGGCGATACGTGTGGGCGTGTGATAACGGCCCATGGTCATTTCATCGGTTCAGGGGTGGCGGTGTTTTCGGTCATATCATAGGGAAGCACCCATACCTTGTCCGCGTCCTTATTGGTGAAATAAAGGTGTGACTGCGAGAATTCATCGGGGTTGCCGTCCGCCCAGAAGGCATAAAAGTCAGGATGGGCATTGACCGGACGCCGCGCATAAGCCTGATTGTATGTGCTGCCGCTGGTGATGTTTCGGGCCTTCGTCCAGGTGACGCCATTGTTGCAACTGGTCCAGAGCGCCATTTCCCCTCCAGTGCCCAATATCTGCGGGCCAGGTTCCGTGGGCCCAATAATGCGCCAGGTGCCGTCCGCTTCGATGTACAGGGAACCCATGTCATAGTTGTGGGTAGATTGGGTAACCTCATGAAAATCCCACGCAGTGCCATTCCAATGCACCAGGGTCCAGATGCGCGGATCATTTTCCGGGCCGGGCGCATGACCGCCACTGGTAATGATCAGAATGACAGGCCGTCCCTCAGCATCAAAGTTAATGTCCTTCATATACACCAACCGGCCTTCTGCGGCATAGTCGCGCACCAGCGCCGGATTCTGCGTATCCTCAAGGGGCGTGACAAGGGTCTCCCCGTTAGCGTTCTGCCAGGTCGTGCCAAAATCGCTGGTCTCCGCATAGTACAGGTTGGTACGTTTGTCCACATTGCCGCCCGGATGGTAGTTAAAGGCGGTGATCACACGCCCGTCCTTCTCGCGGGTAGTCTGGTAGTGGCCGCCCATGCCCGCCAACTTCCGGTCTTCTGCCCAGGTCTTTCCGTCAGCGCTGGAAGTCCAATACAGTTCCCGTCCTTTGGTGTATTTGGTAAAGCATAACAGGAAGCCCCTGTCGGGAATGCACCACGGCTGCGGATAGGTCATCTCGCACTCCCGAACACGCTCGAAAGCATCTGTGCTGTAGGGTTCCACACTGCGGTATACAAAACCCGGGCGCTTGCGTCCCCTGCCGCTGACAAATACCCAGACATGGCCGTCTTCCGCCAGGGAAATGCTCGGATTGTCATGGGGATCGTTTACGCCTTCCTTGTCGTGAACAATGGTTGGCTTGGGCACCATGCCGGTGGCATGGTCGTAACAGGAAGCCATACACAATAGGTAGCGTTCATCCGGGGTACGGGTACCGCCGTATACAAAGAAGGTTTTGTTCACCTCCGGCGCATAAACAGCAAGGGGTACATGTTTGGCGGTGTACGTGCCGAGTCCCCCGGAATACTTGTCGCCATGTTCCAGAAACTGCCCAAGGGTAAACCAGATGCCCTTGTAACCGTCAGTTTTTTCGCTGTTAATAACGGGTTCCGTAAAGGCGGAAAGGGCTACTGTAAATAGAACAAACAGTGTAATAGCAATGCGCATGGTCTTTTACTCCGTCGGCTAATTGTAGGGTGGGTGAAGCGGAGCGGAACCCACCAGACCAGACTGAAAACGGTGGGTTTCGCTCCGCTTCACCCACCCTACAATTTTTCTATTGTTTACTCATAGTCAATACCGGAGGCGAGGTCTCCAAGTCGCTGGCGTACCTGTGCATCAACAGGATCAATCAACGCTTCAGCGTCTTCTCTCGTGGCGGCACAAGCGGTTATGCGCACGCGCACGGCATCCCGCGAGGCGAGCAACCCCACGGTAGGGTTGACACCGTCACGGATAAGGTCGCCAATGGCATCATCCACACGGGATTCGCCCAGGCCGTAGACCTTTAACACACGATAATGGATGGTACGATGTATGTCAAATTTCCAGCACAGGTAGGGAATGACCACACCGTCCAGCATGGGCTTCAATTCATGGGGCACACCTGGCATGCAGACGACAACACCCTTGTCCGATTCGGCAATGAGGCCGGGCGCAGTGCCGTGAGGATTGGCAATGGGCGCAGCGCCACAGGGCAGCATGGCCTGTCGTTTATTGTTTTCAGAGAGGGACCGGTTACGGTGACGGAAACGATCCACAATCACCTGATACAGATCGTCATGATATTCGAGAGGCATGTTCATCACCTCGGCGACACAGTCGCGGGTGATGTCGTCTACGGTGGGGCCGAGACCGCCGCTGCACAAAATGACCTGGGAACGGGAAAGACCAAGACGCAATGCTTCGTTGATGCGCTCCGCATTGTCGCCCACCGTGGTTTTCCAGTACAGGCCGATGCCGCCGGTTGCCAGTGCGCGCGCCATATAGGCGGCATTGGTGTCCTGAATCTGCCCCAGCAGCAGTTCTGTGCCGACCATCAGGATTTCCGCGTTTACATTGCCGCCCATCAGCCGTTGACCAGAATACGCGTGGTGGATGCTGTGGTTCCTGTGCGGACAGCGCTGCGAATATTGTGCTCCATAAACACTGTTTCCAAAGAAGGCAACTGCTCAGTGGTTTGTTGCTTCTTTGCGCAGAGGGTAATTATGTGCAAGACAAACAAAAGACGGCTAATGCGCAGTTCCCGTTCGGAGGTGTAATAGATGCCGAATCCTTTGGTGCAGACCTGTCTGACTTTATCCGTGCAGGCCGCAGGACGCCGGGAGTCTACAGCCGACCAGGCAAACAAATCCACATCACCCTGTTCGGGCATTTCGCGATGCGTTTTTGCCTCAAACTCCAGGTCGAGCCGATCGTATGCGGCAATGAGTTTATCAACCCAGTGAAAGATGGCGCGATACCCTTCCTCGTGAACCTGCAGTTCAATACGCGCCTCATCAATACTGTCCAGATGCTGTCGTCTCAGATAGGCGTCCCGCTCCTCATTTTCATCGGGCACCATGCGCACACGCATTTTTTCGGGAGGGTCACCGTAATTGAAACTTTCGAGGATGGTTGCAATGGAAAACTTCGACTGGGCAAGAAGCATGAATTCCTTCAGCATGGGCGCAACCAGTTCATTATCCTCCAGCAGGTCGTCCAGTTCCTCCAGGGGCCGGAACATATCGGCACTCCAGTCCAGCCACATATCATGAAAAAGGCGCACCACCTTGCCGCCGCATTTGCGCTGTGCCGCGGCATTGTCCGTGGCCGCCTCTTCAACAATTTCGAGAAAACGGGCGATTAACCGCCGTCGTGTGCGGCGCAGGATATCGTACCGGAACAAAAAGCGAATGACAATCAGACGGTCCATCAGGGCGTCAAGCATACTTTCAGAAACGTGGTTATATTCGCTGAAGGCGCGTTTCCAGCGTTTGCGCCAATCGCGCAACCGTCGTGCAGTCACACTACGCGGTTCACGCCGGATTTCCTCCAGTGCGCCACGGGCAACACGGCCCCGTTTCAGGTATTCCGCAATCTCACGGTTAAACGCGCCCGGATCATCGGCATGCAACAGCAACTCACCGGTGCGGACATCATAAAAATAGGTGCGGTACAAATCACTGATTAGGACATAACTGATATTCGGGGACTGGGATTCCTGCATCAGGGATCGGGTCGTGGGACAATAGTCCAGTCCCTTTTC
>CAZBNU010000066.1:0-19655 GCA_964493075.1 uncultured Nitrospirales bacterium
AAAACATACCGACTACATCAGAATCCGTGATGCAAACAATTACCTGAACATAAAACGGGGCAACCGGAAATTTGAGAAAACCGCGCTGGCGCACCCGCGTTTCGGGAAGGTGTGGCAAGCGGCGTTCACCTACTACAATCCCCGACAACGACTCGATTTCTCCGACACAGGCGAACTCATGCATATCCTCGGGCTGGGCGAAATGAGCATTGACGATTTCAGAGAGAAATTCCTGGATGAACTGGATGGAAACGAGGACAAGTAATGGAAACCCGTCGGGGGGGAGGGGTACAGCGGCAGCGGAATAGAATTTCGCGAGCAAGTGGGTTCCCAATTGGGAATTTGGGAACCAGCCGGATATCCTTGCCCTCCCCTTTCCGGTTATACCTCTATGCTGAATCTGTCCAGCGTGCGCGTCTCTGGCTGCTTATGATTCACAAATAGATCGTTTTCATTGCGATTTAGCCTTATGGCGGCGACTATCCTATGTAGTCTATAATCCAATGAAAAGGAGGAACACATGACCTATACGCCCGATAGTGTATTGTTCGAGCGGTGGCAGAAAAACCAGGATGCTGATGCCTTTGCGTTGTTGGTGAAACGTTATTCGGGAATGGTCTATTCGAGCTGCCGGAGGATGCTGCAAAATTCCAGCGAAGCTGAAGACGTTACCCAGGAATGTTTTATTGCGCTCATGCAAACCCGTGACACCCTGCGATTGTCTCTGGGAGCGTGGCTTCATACCATTGCAGTGAGACGGAGTATTGATCATATCCGCAAGTCATCGCGTCGCCGTCACCGTGAGCATGGCTATTCCGAAACGGTTTCAGAAGAAATTTTGCCGTCTGATGCGGTAATCAAGGAAGTCCTTGTTAAAGTTGACGAAGCCATTGAGATGCTACCTGAGTCATTGCGCGAAGCCATTGTGGCCCGTTTCCTTGAGGGACGACAGCATACGGAGGTGGCTCATTCCCTTGGCGTAGCGGAATCTACGGTCAGGCATCGCGTAAACCAAGCCGTGGAGCAGGTCAGGGAACACCTGAAGAAAGAAGGGGTAACAGTCAGCATTGCAGCAATTGTGCTCGCCCTCGAAAAAAGCGTGGAGGCAATACCGGCGGCTGTGATTTCCGGAATATGCAAACTCGCGGTTTCAGGCGCTGTCAAAAGTGGGATTGGGATTGCTGTAGGAGGGGCAGCGGTGGCCAAATTGTCTGTAATACTGGCGATACTGTTAGCCGCCTTGGGCTTGTGGAAAGGTATTCCATTTCTTGAGCAATCCCCCCCGGACAACGTTGAAGAAGCAATTGTTGCCGCGGAGCAGGCGCATAATATTCCACAGCAGGAAATTCTCACAGAATTGCCTCCAGAAATTATTGATGGTAGTAGCGAAACAACAATACCTGATATTTCTACAGCAATGAATGCTGATGAGAAAGATTCGGCATCCTTTTCGGTCACAGGTCGTGTTTATGACGCTGAAACAGGGGAAGGCATTGCCGGGGCTATTGCCAGTGTTGTTGAAGATGGATACAAGAAGATAGAAAGTGAGCCTACCAGCGCTGATGGTGTTTACCGAATTCCCCCGATTGATGACGGAAACTACAGCATATCTATTGGTGAACTTTCCGAATATCCTGATTATATGGGTAGCAGCCGACGTATGTTGGTGACTGTAAAAGATGGCGCGCCTCTGGAGGGTATAGACTTTCCATTAAAGCGTGGAATACCAATCAGGGGTATCGTGAAAACAAAACAAGGGCAAGTCGCCCCTGATGTAACTGTTGCCGTGATTACCTCAATAAACCCGAATAGGCTTGAGTCGCAATCGGATGCTGACGGCAACTTCGTTGTTTATATTCCTGCTGCGGACGCACAGGTAATGGTACAAGGGCGGACAAAAGATTATGAAAGTAATTTGATCAGTGACTTGATGGTCTCGGATACCGGACTTGATGATTTAGAGTTAATCTTGGAGAGACAAAGGACGGGCAGCATTTCCGGTGAGGTTGTCGATGGTGACGGCAATCCGCTTGAGGGACTGATTGTTCATCCGTATCGCCAGCAACCAGCGGTATTTTCTTACGATCCGGATGATGAGACTGACAGGTACGGTCGTTTTATGCTGGAAGGGTTAGCGCCTGGAGAGTATGCAGTTATTGTAACACCGGGGAATGCTACGGGATTCAGCGCTGCACAGGAATATGCTCGCGTCGTATTGGATGAAGGACAAATCGTGGACGATGTGTATGTTGTTTATGGAGAACTGGGAGGGTTTGGCATATCCGGTACAGTAACGGATGCACAAGGAAAGCCTATTAACAGTGCAGAAATAACATATTATGGGGATAGAATGATACGTGAATATAGCAAGTGTGATGGTACTTTCTCAATCACCGGTTTACGTGAAGGTGTATGTAATCTTGAAGTGCTGCACATGAAATATGGGCAAAAGTTTATTAATATTGAGGCTGGCACATCTGATGTAAATATCGTGTTGGAACCGCCTGCCTCGCATTTATCCATACGTGTTGTAGATGCCGATTCTCGTCAGCCGCTTACAAGATTTACAATGTCTTGTGGTAATGGTACAGTCAAAAACCTTGACTGGCGTACATATAGTATGGGGCGAACCGTCGAAAGTCCCGATGGTACATACTCAGGAGATAAAATGCGTGATGGGGAATATGTAGTCGCTGTCTGGGCGGATGGGTATGCGCCTGAATTGCGCATGGTGACGGTTTTTCCGGAAGTACAAAATGAAGTGGAATTGGCGTTGGAAATGATTGAGCCTGCTGAAGGGATTGTTGTAGATGAAAGTAACAATCCTGTGTCCGATGCCTCTGTTTACTTCGCAGAAGCTAGCAGTTACTATCCTGTAAACAGGGGAGAGGCTGCCAGAACTGATGCAGAAGGGCGCTTTACCCTTACCAGTCCCTTAAAAGGGATGTCTTGGGTGGCTGCATGGAAGGCTGGCTATGGGGTTGGTATCTCACGTTCTCCTAATGAATGGCGCATTGTTTTGCCAGAACAGACAGTTATCGAAGGGGTGGTGTACGACAACGATGGAGTGATGAGTGAGGTTAATGTTTCTGCCAATTATGACTCTAAAATAATTCCTTACCAACAGATACAGACCGATAGTGAAGGGTATTATCGCATTACGGGACTTACACCAGGTGTTATTACGTTATCAGCATTTCCAAATATGGGTGGTCCCCGACGTACGATTGAACGTGAATTACATCTGGAAGCGGGGCGCACAGAAGAAATTGATTTTGTGTATGAGTACGGTACAGGTGTTGTAGAAGGGGCATTCGATGTAACTGTGTTGGATGGGAAACTGCTGTGGATGAATCTGGAACGTCAAGCAGGTGACTATAAGGAGATTCTTCGGGCGCAAGTTGATGCGAATGGGAATTATCGTTTCGAGAATGTCAATGCCGGGGAATATCTCCTTCAGGTTGTCTATCGTAGAGATGGTGAAGATACTGAAGAACCGGAAACAATAGAATATGCAATTACTTTGAATAATGGCGAAACTGTGCAATATGACATTGTGCTGAGTCCTTAATTCTATTGGTCAAAAGAGAACTTCAAGGACAGACTGCGTGTTAAGTTTGTTGCAGTTCGAAATTTCATTGGAGATGTTGCATAGCACCGCAAAAAAGGACCCACACGTTTCCGCTTCGGTCGGAAGGGGGACATTCCTGTCCCCCGTAATGGCGCAAGTCGGGGACAAAAATGTCCCCGCTCCGCTCATACCTCCACGGTGAATTTTTCGTCCATGACAGTGATGTTCCGCACATCCCGTTCCGACAGGCCGGAGCGCAGCGCTTCGAGGGCGGTGTCTTCGCCGTGTACCAGCATAACGCGCTGGTTGGCGCCTTTGCAGCGCTCGCCGAATCGGATGAGTTCGTTGCGGCCTGCGTGGGCGCTGAACCCGTTAAACTTCACCACTTCGGCTTTGAGTTGACGTTTGACGCCGAAGATTTTGATTTCCGCATGTCGTTCCACAATGCGTCTGCCCAGCGTGTTCTTCGCCATGAACCCTACAATGGCGATGGTGTTGCGTTCGTCTTCGCAGTTGTTCCGCAGATGGTGCAGGATGCGCCCGAATTCGCACATACCCGATGCGGCAATGATAATGCATGGCTCGGTAATCGCATTGACCCGCATGGAATCGTCAACGTTGCGCACATATTCGATGTGGCCCAGTTCGAAGGGGTCGCCACCGGTTGCCTGAACCTGTTGGGTCTCCTTGTCAAAACTTTCCTTGTGATACCGGAATATCTCGGTGATGTTCGCCGTCAGAGGACTGTCCACATACACCGGCAGCGAGGGAATCTTCCCGTTCAGTTCGAGTCGTTTCAAAGCGAACACCACTTCCTGGGCGCGTTCCAGTGCGAAACTGGGGATGATCACCTTACCGCCCCGCCGCACCGTGCGCAGGATCACTTCCGCCAATTTTGATTCGATGGCTTCAATGGGGTCATGCTCGCGGTCGCCGTAGGTGCTCTCCATCATGATGGCGTCCGCGTCTTCCGGTTCCCAGGGGTCTTCCAGCAGCGGCATGTTATACCGGCCAATGTCGCCGCTGAAAACGAAGCGGCGCTCGCTGCCATTCTCCTTGTAGTCCACCGCCACCATGGCTGAACCCAGCACATGGCCCGCATCATAAAAGGTGACATACACGTCCGGCGCCACCTCAAAGCGTTCTTCGTAAGGAAAGGATACGAACCGCTTCATAACCGCAAACACGTCCGTCTCATCATAGAGGGGCGACACATAACTCTGCTTTTTTTTAGCCAGCCATTCCGCGTCGCGTTGCTGAATCCGTGCGCTGTCCAGCAACATCACACTGCACAAGTCGCGCGTGGCAGGCGTGCAATAGACCCTACCCTTAAACCCTTTCCGATGCAGCATGGGGATCACCCCGCTATGATCAATGTGGGCGTGACTGAGCACCATCGCGTCTATGGACTCCGGCGCAAAATGGAAATTGCGGTTCTTCTGGTCCGCCTCCTCACGCCTTCCCTGGAACATACCGCAATCCAGCAGGATACGCGCACCATTCACTTCAAGCAGATGTTTCGAACCGGTGACTTCTCTCGCTGCACCATAAGAGGTAACTTTCATGGGAACTCCTTTATTGTTTCTTTATGGCATACATCGCCACGCAATAACAATAGCACTTATTGCCCGCTGGAGCAAGTGGGTGTTATCAGCGGAATATGTCGGCGCCCTTGCCGACGATAAACACGGAAATGTTTGTCCAAAGTAAATACACTGTATTCGGGGTATATCTCACTCATTCGCACCAGGCAGGCATCTGCAAAAGACATGGGCTGGTCCGTATATTTTTTCATAAGTTGGAGGACTTCTGTGCAATGCTGGTCG
Source organism: uncultured Nitrospirales bacterium (assembly GCA_964493075.1). Lineage (GTDB taxonomy): Bacteria > Hydrogenedentota > Hydrogenedentia > Hydrogenedentales > CAITNO01 > SLFT01. The sequence continues at coordinate 5,398 of CAZBNU010000066.1, forward strand.
GCATGAAAGACAGGCACAATAATTTCCCGCTTGACCAGTTCCAATATGGCGTGGCTACATTGCGTATGCTTCTGCATCAGGAAACAAGCTTCGGTCAACACGGCTTCACAGGTGTACATGGGTGGCTCTATGCGCATCCATTGTGTCTTGGCCCATTCGTGCCAGGCATCATGGCCATTGAGCGCGGCAACGAGCGGCCCCGTGTCCAGCAGCACTCCCTTTATCATTGACCAAAATCCTCAAAATAATCTGGGGCTGTTGCAAGGTCTTCCGGTCCTTCTGCCGAGCCAATGATATCGCTGGCAAGATCAAAACAGGAAAGCCTGCCTGCACCGCAACTGCCGCGCATATAGTCTTCAATGGCGACACGCACCACGTCTGATTTTGACGAACCCAATTTCCCGGCGACTACAGATAATTCACGAGCAAGCCCATCACTGAGTTTTACTGATATGGTTTTCATAATCATACTCCTTTCGTAATACCAATCTTCCCTTATTGTATTACTTGTGTGTGATGGTTTCAAGTACTGCTTTCTGAAAGGCCGTTAATGGAAAATAATCTGTGTTCCTTTTACCGTCTCCGTCGCGGGCCGCGTTTGCCGCCGTGGCGTTTGCGGCGGGAGGGGTTGCGGCGTGGATCTTCGGTGTCATCGTCGGGTGTTTTTGCGGTTTCTTGAGGAGGGGTGTGGCGTGCATGTACGACCGCTTTGTCCTGGGCATCTTTACCGCTGTTGAAACTCTGGCAGCGCGGGCATTGGGACAGGTCGCCGGCGTTTTCGTCGAGGTAGAGAAAACCGCAGAAGGCACATCGCCAGAGGAATTGTTTTTCCAGAACCCGGTACACTTGTGTGGCGCGGAGCTCGCTGATGAAATACAGGAATACGGCGCCAATAACGATGATCGATCCATAAATGAGTAGTGCGGTTGTCAGGCCAATCTGTATCATGGCGTGTCTCCCGCAGCGCGTATAAAGAGCACCCCCGATTGTTCAACGGCTGGTGTTGAAGTCGCCGCAGTGTCTGCGGTGTAGGCTTCCAGCGGCGCAAACCGGTATTGCAGCAGGGTCAGTTGCACGTCGTCTATGAGTTCGGTCTCCTCGATCATGGGACTCCACACGTTGGTGACGCGCCCGGCGGGATTGACCTTAAACACAATTTCGAGTTGGCGGGTCATTCCGACGGGATTCACTTCCCAGAGCGCTTTGACAGGGGGGGCAAAGAGGAGTTCACGATCATAGGGCGCACCACTCCATTCTATATAGGCCTCGAATCCCTCCGCGGGTCGGTGTGAAAGGGTGCGCTGTGGTTTGGGAACAGTATTGGTGCGTGTGTTTTCATCGCCGGGAAGGGCAAGTTCGCGAAGCGAACGCCCGAGCCGGTGCAGTTCGCCGCCAAACCGAGACCAACTGTCTGCGGGGTGCGTCGGTTCAAAGAAGCCATCCAAATCCGGCAAGGGTTCAGAAGCGTCATAACGGATGCGCAGCCGGTCAATTTCCGCAAACTCCACCACGGGCAAGTCCACCGGGGGCAACCCCGCCATGAGGAACGGGTCACCGCCGAGGGTGAGCAGGTCTCCGGTTCTGTTATCTGCCGTAGCGGTGGCGGTGGGACTGGCCACCAGGCTTACGTTAAAGTATGCCATGTCATGTCTTGGAAAGGGGATAACAATTTCAAAGACGGTGACCATGGACAGGTGAAAGAGCAGCGCCAGCACAAAGGCGATTCGGAAGCGACGTTTCTCCATTTTGCGGCGCACCAGCCGCAGTGTACGTGCTTTGTCCGCGCTGTCCGGCCGTGTCCCAGGGACAACGCCCTCTGGCGGCGACAGACTCATGTTATTCTTCTTCCGGCGGGGCAGCAGCGATGCCGTAATTTTTGATGCCTACCCCATTGGCAAGGCCCAACACTTTTACCAAACGTTCGGTGGGAACCCGCGCATCGGGCCGGATAAGCACCAGCGGCTCTTCTTCTCGTTCGCGCAATTCCACCAGCAGCCGGGTCAGCTGCGTCCAGTTTTCGATGGGTACTTCGTTTGCATAGACTTCACCGCCATCTTCGGGGCCGCCAGAACCGTACACCAGTGTAATGGTTAGTTTTTTACTCTCCAGTTGTTCCGCGCCCTCGGCCTTGGGTAATTCAATAGGCACCGAAGTCTGTACAATGAACGTGGAGGAGAGCATGAAAAAGATGAGCAATTGAAACACCACGTCTATAAGCGGCGTCATTTCAACCGCTGCAGTTACTTTGCGGCCGGTTTTTCTGGGAAACTTCATGCGGTTAAATCTCGCGTTCGCCGTGGTGGCGTGTGAGCAGTTCAATTAACTCTGAAGAACTCAGTTCCATCTCAATAACCATGCTGTCCACGCGGGTGACAAAGTAATTATAGATTACCAACATGGGAATGGCCACGGTCAGACCGGCTGCCGTGGTCACCAGCGCATTACTGATGCCTTCTGCGAGGTCGCTGGGATTGACCTGGCCACGCAGGTTCTGGATTTGTGCGAAGGCTTTGATCATGCCCGACACCGTGCCCAGCAGTCCCAGCAGCGGCGCAATATTGGCGCAGGTGGCCAGCGCAGGCAGGTAGCGCTCCAGCCGTGGTATTTCAAAACGGCCGGCATCTTCTATCGCCTCGCGGATATCGTCCTTGCTGCGATCATGCTTCAGGATGCCCGCCTTCATAATGCGTGATACCGGCGCCTCCGTTTCATCGCAGATTTCGATGGCTTCCCGGATGCGGTTCTGGCGCAGCACCTGGCGCATGATGTCCATGAACTCGCGTGTGTCAATGTCGGCGCGACGCAGCGCAAAAAACCGTTCGATGGTGATGGCAAGCCCCACCACAGAGCACAACATGATGGGCCACATGAGTATGCCGCCCTTAAAAATGATGTCCACCAGAAAATAATCAGAAGGGTTCTGCATCGTATTATCCTTCCATACCTTCCATAAGGTCATGACTCACCAGTGTTCCCAGGCCTTTGTCAGTGAATATTTCAAGCAACAGGCTGTGCGGCACGCGCCCGTCAATAATATGGGTGCGCCGCACGCCATAGTCCAGTGCTTTCAAGCAGGCGTCAATTTTGGGCGCCATGCCGCCCACAATCACCCCCTGGTTCTTCAACTCTTCAACGCTGCGCGAATGCAACCGGTGTATCAACGATTCCGGGTTGTTTACATCGCTCAATAATCCCGGCGTGTCAGTGAGGAACACCAGCTTTTCCGCTTCCACAGCGGCGGCCACATCTCCGGCAGCCGTATCGGCATTTACATTCCAGGAGCGGCCTTCGTCATCCGTTGCAATCGGCGCTATCACCGGAATCATGTCATTTTCATAGAGCGCCTTCAGCACTTTAGTGTTGACGCTGGTAACTGCACCCACCTGACCGATATCTTCCCCTTCCGGCGAGGTAATCTTCTTTGCAAGCAACAGACGGCCATCCTTGCCGCAAAGACCCACCGCCTCAGCGCCTGCGTGGTTGAGCAGGTTCACAATGTCCTTGTTCACCGAACCGGCCAACGTCATTTCCACCACCTTCATGGTGTCTTCATCGGTAATACGCAATCCATGCGCGGTGAACTGTGACTGGATATTCAGTTTCTTGAGCATGCTGTTGATGGCAGGCCCACCGCCATGCACCACAATGGGGTTCATGCCCACATACCGCATCAGCACAATGTCCTGTGCCGTGCAGGCGCGCAAATTCGCGTCCAGCATGGCCGCGCCGCCATATTTGATTACCACCGTCTTGCCAAAAAATTGCCTGATGTAAGGCAGTGCTTCAATCAGTACTTCCGCTTTTTCAATAAACTTTTGCATCTCAACCTTCTTTCCATTGCACACTCTGCGGCCAACGCATACAAACCGCCATTCAACAACATTCAGGGAAGAACAAAACACTTCTCCTTCCCTATATCATGACCGATTAAGGGGGCATAACGCAAGATATTCGCGCAAATTCCTGCACGGATACAATATGTGGTATGTTATAGAGTAACAAATCGGAGAAGACAAATATGATTGATGATCCTATTGTTGAAGAAGTAACACGTGTTCGAAGAAACATTCTCAAGAAATACAATGACGATTTTGCAGCCATGTCTAGAGACGCTATGAAGCGACAATGGGAAAGTGGACATCGCGTGGTGAATCTCAGGAAAAAAGTGCATATCGCAGACGTTGCGCCTAACATCTATCCAATACCGCGCACTGATGATCCCAAAAAATAGTGTTCAGCTTCTGTTGAATTTATGTCCTATAATCCGCATTTATTTTGACGTAGTCGAGGCTTAAATCGGAAGTCCAGTAGATGGCGCGGCCTTCGCCTTCCTGCAGGGTCAGGGCTATCCGAATCTCCGGCGCTTTCATCAGTTCCTGGATTTTGTCTTCGCTGTAGGTGGTGGGCTGTCCTGATTTCAACACATGTATGCCTTGTATATGCAGATCAAGGGCGGTGGGGTCGAATGTTGCGCCGGAATAGCCTGCTGCACAGGTGATGCGTCCCCAGTTGGCGTCTTGTCCGTAGAATGCCGTCTTGCATAATTGGGATTTCGCAATGCTGCCGGCGATAGTCCGTGCTTCGGCGTCGTCGGCAGCGCCAGCCACGGTAATCTCAATGAACTTAGTGGCGCCTTCACCGTCGCGTACCAACGCCTGTGCCAGTGCAGTACATAGTTTCGTCAGGGCTTCACCAAACTGCTGGTAGTCAGGACTGCCCGGCAACAACGAAATGCCGGAAGCGCCGTTAGCCAGACACAACACCGTGTCGTTGGTGCTCATGTCGTTGTCCACGCAGATGCAGTTGAAGGATTTTGATACTGACTGCTGGAGCAGAGCCTGCAGATCGGTGGGGGCGATGGCAGCGTCTGTGGTAATGAAGCACAGCATGGTCGCCATGTTCGGGGCAATCATACCAGCACCCTTGGCAATAGCGCCGATAGTCACCACGCCGGTACTCAACGGTACTTCAACTGTCATTTCCTTGGGCACTGTGTCGGTGGTCATGATGGCGCGTGCCACATCTACGCCGCTCTCTTCGGAAAGCAGCCCGGCACATTTCTCCACGCCCTGTGAAAGTCGGTCCATGGGCAGGGGCACGCCGATAACGCCGGTGCTGGCGACGCACACTTCTTCCGGAGCGATGCCTAGCAGCTGGCCTGCCAACGCCGCCGTTGCCTTTGCATCTTCATACCCTTGGTCGCCAGTGCAGGCGTTGGCATTGCCGCTGTTCACAACAACAGCGCGTGCAGTGCCCTGTGCGCACACCTCACGGCAATACGTTACTGGTGCGGCGTGAACGACGTTGGTGGTGAACATGCCCGCTACAGAGGCGGGCGCATCGCTGACAATCATCGCACAGTCCAAACGTGTTGTGCCGGGTTTTTTCACACCTGCGGCAACGGCTGCGGCGCGGAACCCGGCAGGCGCGCACACCCCTGTCCGTTGTGTCGTCATGGCGCCATGCCTCCCCAGCGCAGGCCGGTGGTTTCGTCCAGGCCAAACATGATATTCATGCACTGGACCGCCATACCTGCCGTGCCACCCATGAGGTTATCAATGGCGCTCACAATCAACAGATTGCCGGTGCGCTCGTCGAAATGCCAACCAAAATCACAGAAGTTGGAGGCGCGCACATACCGGATTTCCGGCAGGCTGCCAGCACCCAACACCCGAATGAAAGGCTCATCAGCATACCGCTCATAGAGCGGCGCGGTGTCAAACGGTTTCTCGGGGCGCAACGTGATGGTGGTCAGAATACCCCGCGTCAATGGCGCGACGTGGGGCGTGAACTGCACCGTCATCTTATGCAGCAGTTCCTGTTCGATTTCAGGTGTGTGTTGGTGAACGCCCAGTTTATAGGCCTTCAGATTTTCGTTCATTTCGGGATAATGGAACGCTTCGGACGGTGTCTTGCCTGCGCCGCTGATGCCCGATATGCTGTCTATCACTACAGGCGTATTGCCCAGCGGTATATCAACGAGCGGACGCAGGGGTAAAAGTGCGCTGATGGGATAACACCCCGGTACTGCTACCAGTTGCGCATCCGCAAGTTTATCGCGATACCAGGGCACCAGCCCGTACACCGATTCTTTCAATAATGCGGATGCTGTATGTTCTGCACCGTAGTATTGTTTGAAATCATCGGTGTTTTGCAGTCGGAAATCCGGACCGATATCAATGACCCGGGCACCCGCTTCGCGCAGTGCCGCCACAGGCGCCATGCTCGCTTTGCCCGGCACACCCACAAACACCACATCGCACTTTTTGGTCAGGGCGTCTGCATCGAAGGTTTCAAAATCCAAGTCAAATATTTTTTTGAAGGCGGGCAACTCCTGTGCCAAGGGATCGCCTGCCACGCTGGTGGAGGCCGCTGCGACCAATTGTGCTTCCGGATGGCCGCCAAGTAAACGTAACAGTTCGCGCCCGCCATAACCGGTTGCGCCGACAATACCAATCTTAATCATAAACTACCTCTTAACATGTTGAAAAAAAGAAACTGCCTGGCATGGCTCGTTCCGCAATTAAAACAAGCCGACATCAACAGCCATCGTCATTGCGAGGCACGAAGCAATCTGATGTTACACGATGGCCTATCCGTTAACGAGATTGCTTCGTGCCTCGCAATGACGGGGCTGAATACCTTGCTGTGATACGCCATATCCTGTGGAAAGGCTCTAGTTAACCCGAACACCTCTACGATTATAAAGCCCTGCGTTTTACTATTCAACTTATGCAGGATGGTTTTCCTTTAGCAAGCCCAAGGATATATTGTCAGACCCGTCCGACATGTCTGACCTGTCCGACAACACTACGGAACAGGCATGGCTATAGTCCGTCCACCAACGCTTTGACGCCAATGAGGATCAAAATTAAGCCGCCAAGTATTTCCATGACCGTGCCGAACTTCCGTCCGATGCGACTGCCGAATACCATGCCTGCCACGGACAAGGCGCAGGTAATCACGCCAATAACCACCGCAGGATACCAGACCCGCACATTCATAATGGCGAAACTGACACCGACCACAAAGGCATCCATACTGGTGGCCAGGGATAACAACACCAGACTGGCTCCCCGTGTAGGATCGCGCACTATTTTTTCCGGATTGCTGTCTGTATGTACTGCATTGGCCACGGCCCGCGCTCCGATAAAGGCAAGTAACCCAAATACTGCGTAATGACTATACTCGGTCATGAACTGCGCTGCGACGGTGCCAGACAGCCATCCAAGAACTGGCATCAGTCCCTGAAACAGGCCAAAGTGAAAGGAGAGCCGAAATATCTGGCGTGCCGTGACGCCACGCAGACTGATGCTGACGCCGATGGCAACCGCCAGGGCGTCCATGGCGAGGCCGACTGCGATACCAATAAGAATAAGTAACGGCACAACTGTATTTCCTGTAATGCACACATCAATAGAGGCTGTAATTGTATGGGATACCGCCGGTCAGTGCAAATGTCAATTGACCTTATGGCAAGAATCATGGTACACTATGTCAAGCTACGGAGAGGTGACCGAGTGGCTGAAGGTGGCGCCCTGCTAAGGCGTTGTGCGGGAAACTGTACCGAGGGTTCGAATCCCTCCCTCTCCGCCATATACTATGAATCCAAGAATAACGCCCGGCTTTTGGCCGGGCGTTAATTCTTTACGGGACTTATGGGACGAATGTGACTTATGTGAGTTGGACAGGAACGCTTTTGTCTAATACACGCTATGTCCCATAACTCCTATACTTCCCAGACTTCCCATATTCTTTTCGTCAGATAAGTTTTTCCGCTATCTGTACCGCATTCAGCGCTGCGCCTTTGAGCAGATTGTCGGAAACAATCCACATATCCAACGCGGACGGATGGGACACGTCTTCCCGAATGCGTCCCACGAAGGTATCATACTTGCCAGCGGCATTGGTGGCCAGCGGATACTTCTGTGCTGCCAGGTCGTCTTCCACAATGACCCCCGGCGCTTTCGCCAACAACTCTTTCGCCTCGGCAGCAGTCAGTTTGCGTTCGGTCTCTATGTTCACCGATTCACTATGGCCGGTAATGACGGGTACACGAACAGTCGTGGCCGTTACCTGGATGCTGTCATCGCCCATGATTTTCTTGGTTTCATTGACCATCTTCATTTCTTCACTGGTGTAGCCGTTATCACCGAAAGCGTCGCGCTGCGGAATCTGGGGGATGCAGTTGAACGCGATCTGGTAAGGGAACACTTTTGGCGCATACTCCTTGCCATCCAGCAGTGCGCGGAGTTGATCCTGCAGCTCGGTAATGGCGGCAATGCCCGCGCCGGAAACGGCCTGATAGGTGGACACCACCACGCGCTTGATACGCGCTACGTCATGAATCGGTTTAAGAACCACCACCATCTGAATAGTGGAACAGTTCGGATTCGCAATAATGCCCTTGTGTTTCGCTATGTCGCCCGGGTTGACTTCGGGAACCACCAGCGGCACTTCGGGGTCCATGCGCCAGGCACTCGAGTTATCCACCACGACCGCGCCCGCCTTTGCTGCTGACGGTGCAAAGCGTTTGCTGGTGCCGCCGCCTGCGCTGAAAAGGGCGATGTCCACGCCCTCAAACGAGTCGTCGGACAGCACTTCCACGGCTACCGTTTCGCCTTTGAACTGCATCGTCCTGCCTTTGGACCGTTCCGACGCCAGCAATTTAATACGCGACACCGGGAAATTTCGCTTTTCAAGGGTTTCCAGCATTTGCCGACCAACAACCCCTGTTGCACCAGCTACAGCGACTACTTTTCCACTCATTGACTCTTCCTTTCGTTGTTTCGAGGCTGTGTTTACGATCCTTACAACCTTACTATTGCTTCCCGGACGGCGTTCTTGCCTTTATCCGTTTCCCACATAGAAAACAGGCGTCCGGACTATTTCATCTGGTCTCGGACGCCTGGATTTGGTTCCTATCGGTAAGCGCCCGGTTGAGGGGGCGCTTTGGTGTGCTATCCCAGCGCCGCCTCGATAGCGGTAGTCAGATCAGTTTTCTGAGTTACGCCGACAAAACGCTTCACTTCCTCGCCGTCTTTAATGACCAGCAAGGTGGGGATGCTTTGGACACTGTATTTCACCGCAATATCCTGCGCATCGTCTACATTCACTTTATATACGTTGGCACGGCCTTCAACGTCGCCCGCCAACTCATCCAGTATGGGGGTCATCATGCGGCAGGGGCCGCACCATTCCGCCCAGAAATCCACCAGGGAAACACCGGATGCTACGCTCGACGCGAAGGTATCGTTTGTTAATGCTTTTGCGTTGCTCATAAAAATATCTCCTTAAAAATGTTGTTTGTTTTGTCCAGAAAATGGATTTCATACACCCAACATGGGAACAGTATACAGAAAAAATTATTCCCGGCGCAAAAAAAATGAAAAGCGCAGACTTTTCCGCCACTATTGCAGTTCCCATCGTATTGAATGTAGAATATCATAAACCAGTAAACGATGTGTTTTTCAATTGGATATTCGAGAATCCATGATAAGGCAGGACAATGTTCATTTCAACAAGTCAACTTGATCAGGCTGTTGCAACATTGCGAAGCTATGGTGCACGCCGTGTTTTATTGTTCGGCAGTTTTGTTCATGATCCTGAACATGCCCGTGACATTGATCTGGCGGTGGAAGGTGTTCCGGTAAGTCAACTCTGGCGTGCGAATGGTGAGGTTGCCGAAGCGCTTGATTGCCCCTACGATCTTGTCGCGAAGGAAGAATCCCCTGAATTTTATGCCTTGATCAATAAAGATGCACGCGTACTCTATGAATAAGAGCACAATAACGGAGCAGGTTAACTGGGAACTGCAACAATTGCATCGCCTTGCAGAAGTTGCCCATGCTCTGCAAGCAACGCCGGAGGATAAACGGCGTCCATGGGATGCCACCGCAGCGGCAAAATATATTGCAGATGTGTTTCGCGGACTGGAAAATCTTTGCAAGCGTAAAAGCATATTTCTTGATGAGCCCATTCCTGAAGGGCCTGATTCCCATGCGCGTATACTTCAGGAATTTCTCAAGAGTCCGGGACCGGGCGAAAACATTACACCGGAAATTGCGCATCGCTTGCGCTTATATAAGAGTTTTCGTCACCGATTCATACATGGTTACGGTTTTGAATTATCTTGGGAGGCGATTGAAGAGCCGTTGCGCTTGTTGCCTGAAACAATTGAAATTCTTTGTGTAGCCTGGCAGAAATGGCTGGATACCCTCTGATGGTGATGGCTTAAGCCTCTTTAATAAATAGATTTGCTGGATCGTGAGTTCTTCAGGTCAGTTTTTTCGGCGTGAATGGCCTTCCTTGCTTTGCATCTAATTCGACATGGCCGTGAAAGTGATGGTATTATACCCTATCTTTTTTGGATGTCTTTCTGATTGTTGTGTAATTACGGGCTGAAGCCGCTTTTTTGTAAACCAATCATTTGGGAGAGAAGTCATGGAAGTTTTTGAACAAATTGCAACTTGTGTGAGTCGTGGCAAAATCAACAGCACTTCACCCTATCCGCCGGATTTGCGTGGACAGGATGGCGTGTTTGAACTGGTGCGCGATGCGCTGGCCGCTGATGTGGATCCCAACGATGTCCTTACCAAGGGACTGATGGTGGGTATGAATGAAGTAGGCAAAAAGTTCAGCCGCAACGAAGTGTTTGTTCCCGATCTGCTCATGGCGGCCAAGGCGATGACAGCCGGTATGGACCAGCTCAAGCCCGCCTTTGAATCCGGCGCGGCAACACGCCGCGGCGTATTTATCGTCGGAACGGTGCAGGGCGATCTGCATGACATCGGCAAGAACCTCGTGCGCATGATGATGGAAGGCGCTGGCTACGAAGTGATTGATCTCGGCGTGGATGTTGCCCCCGAGAAGTTCCTGGCGCAGGTGGATGAGCGCCCGGGCAGCATTGTCGGGCTGAGTGCGCTCCTTACCACCACCATGGTCAACATGGACAAGACCACGAAGATGATCAAGGAAAAGCATCCGGACACGCTGGTCGTTGTCGGTGGTGCGCCGCTGACCCAGGAGTTCTGCGACAAGATCGGCGCCGATGCTTATTCCGCTGATCCGCAGGGCATCATTGAATGGCTTAACGCAAAGGTTGCGTAAATTCTAAGGGAATTTCCCTTGTGCCTTAATTGATTATTGTAGGGTGGGTGAAGCAGATGCGGAACCCACCAGAATAAACTGTTACGAATTAGGCAAAAAAACAATCAGTCCAATCCGTCTAATCCGACCGATTGGACTGGTTTTATTTTCGCTGCTACAGAAACAGCGCCGCATCCATGGTCTTTACTTCGTCCGCAACCAGCGGCTTGAAGTGCATACGGTCAAGAATATCCCGTTGCATATCCACGCCGGGTGCGATTTCAGTCAGCAGTAATCCTTCCTTCACAAGACGGAACACGCAGCGTTCGGTAATAAACATCACGTCGTGTCCTTCTTCCCGGGCGACCTTGCCGCTAAAGGTGATCTGATCCACTTTCTCCACAAACTTCACGGCCTTGCCGTCGTTGCGGATGTTGAGTTTTCCGTCTTCTACTGCAATGTCCACGCCCATGGCAGCAAATTCACCGCAGAACATGACCTTGGCGGCGTTCTTGGTGACGTTGATGAAACCGCCGCAGCCAATGACGTTGGGACCGAGTTTGCTGACATTCACGTTGCCTTCGCCGTCCACCTGTGCCATGCCGACACACGTAACATCCAGTCCGCCGCCGTCATAGTAATCAAACATGGCGGCCTGCGAAATAATGGACTGCGGATTTTGTGCAGGACCGAAGTTTTTGCCACTCTGGGGCAGTCCGCCGATGATGCCCACTTCCGTGGTGAGGGTGATCTTGTCCAGATGGCCTTCTTCCTGAGCCACCAGCGCCAGTCCGGCGGGAATGCCCACACCAAGATTAACCAGGTTGCCGTCCTTGATCTCCTTAAAGGCACGACGGCAGATGACCTTCTCCAGATTCAGTGGCATGGGCTGCAAGGCGCTGGTGAGGTCAATCCGCTCTTCCCCGGTATAACTGGGGTCGTGGTCCACAAACATAGTGTGGGGATGGGCTTTCCTGGAACTGGCTACCACAATAATGTCCACCAGAATGCCGGGGATTTTCACATTAATAGGCGTTGCCAGGGTGTCGCTAATTTTTTCAACCTGCGCAATGACAATGCCGCCGCTGTTCTTCACGGCCATCGCCATTTCGAGATGTTCCATACAGATGGCCTCATCCTCAAAGGTGATGTTGCCCTGCGGATCTGCCGTAGTACCGCGCACCAGTCCCACATCCCCTTTGATGGGTTTATAACGGAGATACTCCCGGCCATCAATCTCAATGACTTCCGACAGGTCTTCACATTCCTGCGTACAGGCATTCAGTTTGCCCCCTTCAACACGCGGATCCACGAAAGTGCCAAGACCCACACGGGTGATCAGGCCGGGACGTCCCGCTGCCACTTCACGGAACCATTGGGCAATCACGCCCTGAGGCAGATTGTACGCTTCGACCTGGTTCATGGCCACCATCTTCACCATTTCATAATTGAGGCCCACATGCCCCAGGATCACCCGTTTCGTCATACCCGGATAGGCGAAGTGGTTCATGCCGCGCCGCTCACTGCTGAATGGCCCGGCGCCTGCCGCCCAGATCAGTGTAAGGTCTTTCGGGGAACCCGTGGCCTCAAACTGCCTGTAAAAAGCAGGCGAGACCTCCTCCAGGGGCATGGGACAAATGAACACCGTTGCACCGTCGGGAATCCGTTGGATGGCCTGGTCGGCTGTCAGAATTTCAGACATAGATCTCTCCTTCATAAAGTGGATTAGTTCAGTTATAAATCGCCATGGGGGGTATTTTAGCCATTATCAGCAGGCAATATACAATTTCTGCCTACAAAAAAGAAAAAGACAGGCCGGTAATCTTTTGGTAATGATTCGATCGCTATAATTCACGGATAAACAGGTCGTTCCCGACATCTTTTTCCGGATAGAGAGAGGGCCAATAACAGTTGCGGTAACTATCGATGGCTGTATTTACGCAATGCCGCCGCTTCATAAGGTGAGATACGATGAAAAAGCCCGTTCTTATCGCCACAATAGCAGTCGCTATAGCCTTGGTGCCGCTTGCTATCTGCTGGAACGATATGCTTGTGTTTTCTCTGGCCGGTCTTATCCCCTTCTGTGATGATATGAAGAATGGAAAAGTGTGAAATAACAGACGGTTTATTGCTCGTTTCCAGCCAATTGATTTACTGTGCCCACAAAAATTGCAAGACCTTTACTTGCGTTCCTGAGAGATTTTAATATGCAAAACAAAATTTCAGTTGTAGTTCCTGCTTTTAATGAAGCAGAGAATTTACCAACGCTGATTGCCCAGATTTATGAAGCGCTCAATCCGTTAAGGGACTACATTTCTGAATGTATCATTGTAAATGACGCCAGTACGGATGATACAGATGATGTGCTGCGAGAATTGGCCTCTGTTTATCCGTCGCTTCGGTATATAGGCATGATCCGAAACAGTGGGCAATCTGCAGCGCTCATTGCTGGTCTGCGTCGGGCGACGGGGGAGTATATCATTACTCTTGACGCTGATTTACAGAATAATCCAAAAGATATTCCCAAAATATTGGCGGCGCTCCAAGATGCGGATTGCGTATGTGGTTATCGGCAGAACCGTCATGATTCCCCTTTCCGACGCATTACAAGCGCACTGGGAAACCGGGTGCGGCGTTGGATTGTGGATGATGGCGTGCGTGATGCGGGATGCGGCATCAAGGGCTTTCGCAGGAACTGTCTGGAGCATATCGTTCCGTTTCACGGGGTACATCGCTTTTTTGCGGCTATGGTGCGCAACGGCGGCCTCACCGTAGCTGAAGTGCCGGTGACGCATCGCCCGCGAATCCATGGAGCGTCAAAGTATGGATTTCTAAATCGAATTTTCTGGGTGCTGTATGATTTCGTTGGCGTTGCCTGGTTGAAGAAGCGCTACCTTATCATTTCTTGTGAAGAAAAAGTGATGCATAAACCTGATGAACACGAAATGCCTGAAGCCGAGTATGCACAATTCAACAATACCGCAAAAACCGAGAAGGTATGTCATGAGTAAAGAATGGATATATATAAGTGGCTTGTTGGTACTGGCAGCTGTTATTTTCTCCATTAACATTGGCGGTTACGACCTGTGGCCACCCGATGAGCCTCGATATGCATTGGTCGCCAGAGAAATGATGGATTCCGGCGACTATTTTCTGCCTCGGGTTAACAA
>CAZBNU010000067.1:0-19350 GCA_964493075.1 uncultured Nitrospirales bacterium
AACAGGAAGACCCGAACCGGAACCCGAACCGGAACCCAAACCGGAACCCGAACCGGAACCCGAACCGGAACCCGAACCAGTATCCGAAGTGGAGGCTGAAATTGTTGCCGATGATGTACAGACTCCTGAACCGGTTGAAACACAGAAATCCGATGCACCTGTAGTGCCCCAAGTCATGGAGCAAACGTCGCCTGTTGTTGAAGAAAGCGAATTGCCAAACAGCGATATGGTTGCTACAGAGTTGCCGCCGCTGACACCGTCAATGGAAGAGGACGCAGCCACAAGTGCCGAAGATGCTTCTACTTCAGATATGCCCGTTCCCGAAACACCGGTAACGACAACTCCTGACGGAATGGTGCGTCGCGAATATCAGCCGGTGGAACCCATGCCTCTGGATAAGATAGCAGAATCCTTTGGCGTGTCGGTGGCAGAGATTCGTCGGTGGAACGATCTTGCTGATGAAGTGACAATGGCAGACAGCGCCGTGGTAGTGTATCTGCCCGTGGCGGCAGAATCTGTTCAAGAGGAGGCGCCAGCACCGCCCGAACCGGAACCGTTGCCGGCCTATGACGGCCCTTACAATACCCATGTGATACAGCCGGGCGACACACTGCGTAATATCGCGAATCGCTACAACACAACTGTGCAAAAACTGATTGAAATGAATCAACTTGCGAATCCAGATGTAATCGTTTTGGGCAAGGAGCTGAAAGTGCCGGTTACCACTCCGTGAGAAATACATCTTTTCGCAATACTTGATATCAAGGTCTATTCAGGAGGTATACAATGCAATACAGAAGACTTGGCAAGTCAGAACTCAATCTTCCTGTGGTGTCCTTTGGCGCATGGGCCATTGGCGGCTGGATGTGGGGCGGCACGGACGATGATGCCGCTATTCGCGCCATACACGCCGCTGTTGACAACGGCATTAGTTGTATTGACACGGCACCCGCCTACGGCATGGGGCACAGCGAAACCGTGGTTGGCAAGGCTATTGTAGACCGTCGCGACAGCGTGCTTGTCGCCACCAAGTGCGGGCTGCGGTGGGATGCCACGGAGGGGCAGTTCTATTTTGACACGGTGGACAACAGCAATGAGCCCAAAAAGTTTTACAAGAACCTGCGCCCGAATTCTGTGCGTTTTGAATGTGAAAACAGCCTGCGGCGCATGAAAATAGACCACATTGATCTGTACCAATGCCACTGGCCCGATCCGACTACACCCATTGAAGATACGATGGGCGAATTGCTGGCGTTGCAGCGCGAGGGTAAAGTACGCGCCTTTGGCGTTAGCAATTTTACGGTAGAAATGATGGAGGCATGTTTGCAGTGCGGACGCATCGAAAGCGATCAGCCTCGTTATAGTGCGCTGGATCGGAAGATTGAGGATGGGATACTGCCCTTCTGTCAGAAGAATGAAATTGGTGTATTGGCCTACAGTCCGATTGAACAGGGGATGTTATCAGGAAAGGTGGGGCCGGACCGTGAATTCAACGAGGGCGACCAACGCCGTAACAAGCCCCTGTTTTCGCGAGAAAACCGGATGAAGGTTTTGGAAATGCTGGAATCGTTGCGGCCTATTGCCGATGAACACAACGCCACTTTTACCCAGTTGTTCATCGCCTGGACCGTTGCCCAGCCGGGGCTTACTTCAGCATTGGTGGGGGCGCGCAACGAAGCGCAGGTTATGGAAAATGCCGCCGCCGGGGACATCGTGTTATCTGAAACAGAAAATGCCACGATTCGCGATGCCGTCGAATCGGTTCAATTAAACAAATAGCAGCAAACGTAGCGGGAGAACGAGCATGACAGATACAATACGCTGGGGTATACTGGGAACAGGCAATATCGCCCATCAATTTGCAAAAGGATTGAAATCGGCGTCGGGTGCGGTCCTTACGGCTGTGGGGTCGCGTGCCCAGGGAACAGCGGATAAATTTGGGGATAAATATAATATCCCCCATCGCCATGCGACCTATGAAGCATTGGCGGCGGACCCGGAGGTGGATGCCGTATATATTGCCACGCCCCATCCGCTGCACAAGGACAATTCAATTCTTTGCCTTGAGGAAGGTAAGGCGGTGTTATGCGAGAAGCCCTTTACCATCAATAAAAAAGAAGCCGAAGCAGTGGTGGCGGTTGCACGCCGCAAGAATCTTTTTCTTATGGAAGCCATGTGGACACGGTTTTTGCCAACCCTGGTGAAAACGCGGGAATGGCTGCGCGATGGTGTTATCGGCGCCCCCCGCATGGTGTGTTCTGACTTTGGATTCCGCGCTGGCTACGATGAAGAAAGCCGATTGTTTGCCTTTGACATGGGCGGCGGTGGTCTGCTGGATGTGGGCATCTATTCCATTTCCATGGCGGCCATGGTGCTGGGCACAGTGCCGGAACAGATAACTGCGCTAGCAGACATTGGCGATACCGGCGTGGATGAACAAAACACGGTGAACTTCCGTTATGCTAATGGTGCCATTGCCATGACTTCCAGCGCCATACGCACCAACACGCCCCAGGAAACCCATATTATCGGCGAGAAAGGCTGGATTCACCTGCACACGCCTTTCTGGTGCGGCACTAAGGCTACCCTTGCCATTGAAGGAAAAGAACCGGAAACTTTCGAATTTCCCCTGCGCGGCAATGGCTATAATTACGAAGCGGAAGCGATGATGGAATGTATGCGCGCCGGAAAAACCGAATGTGAAATCATGTCGCTGGATGACACCATCGCCATTATGGATATTATGGACAAGGCCCGTGATCAGTGGGGCGTGAAATATCCCATGGAGTAATTGGCGTTCATCGTGCGGCGAAAGTTTTTTTACCCTCTATTTACAAAAGAAAGAACATTCATGCAGTACATAACCCTACCTGGGCTGAATAAGGCAGTTTCCCGTATCGTACAGGGAACAGTGATGCTGAATTCCAGAAAAGAATCTGATGGGTTTGCCTTGCTGGACGCTGTGTACGAAGCAGGCTGTACCACCTTCGACACAGCCCATGTCTACGGCAATGGCGATGTGGAACGTGTATTCGGGCGTTGGGTAAATTCACGAGATATTCGGGATAAGGTGGTTATTCTGGACAAGGGCGCACATCATAATCAGGACCGAAAACGGGTCACCTCCTTTGATATTACCTCGGATATTTATGATTCGCTGGCACGGTTGCAGACGGAGTACATAGATCTGTATGCCCTGCATCGGGATGATGCCAACACGCCGGTCCGAGACATTGTGCGTTCTCTCCATGAGCATAAACGTGCAGGGCGTATTGGCAGTATCGGCGGGTCAAACTGGTCCACAGAGCGACTGGCGGCGGCGAATGCCTATGCCGAATCCATGCAGTTGACGTCATTTACTTTCAGCAGCCCCCATTTCAGTTTGGCGGAACAGGTAGAAGCGCCCTGGGATGATTGCATCAGCATTACTGGCGGGTGTGTTGCAGAACGGGATTGGTATGTACAGCAGCAAATGCCTGTGTTTTGTTGGTCGTCCCTGGCGGGCGGCTGGTTCAGTGGACGTATCCGGCGGGATCAGGTGTCGGCTTATAAAAATGAGTTGTTTGTTCGGTGCTATCACTCAGAAGCGAACTGGAAACGATTGGAACGCGCCCAGGAGTTCGGGAAAAGTATCGGGGCGACGGCGGCACAAGTAGCGCTGGCTTATGTGTTACATCAACCCTTCCAGGCATTTCCGTTGGTTGCCGCCTATTCTCGTGAGGAATTTAATGCTTGCGTAGCGGCGTTTTCTATAAAGATGACCGAAAGTGATTTAGCATGGCTGAATTTGCAGGTGGATGATAGATAAACCGCTTCTGAAAGGAAGTAAAATGGATGCTCCTGATGTGAAGGCGTCGGTAAACAAACAACGGGAGAAAAAGCCCTTGTCATTTGCTATCAACTTGATCCTTTATGGTGTACCCGTGCTTGTAATTCTGTGGATACTGTCACAATACTTTATGCCCAGGCCCGCCATAGAAGGAAAACCAGCGCCTCCCTTCAAGGCGGCACTGGCTGACGGGGGTACATTTGATCTGTCGGAGCATCTTGGGAAACGTCCCGTCCTTCTTGATTTCTGGGCGGTATGGTGTCCGCCCTGCCGCAAGGCGCTTCCGAAATTGGGGGAGATGGCCCAGCAATACGCGGACAAGGATATTGTTATTTGCACGGTTAATCTGAGCGAAACAGCGGCAGAGATACAGGCGTTTCTGCAGGCAAACGACTTGGAGGTGCCCGTTGCGGTGGATAGCGACGGCACTATCTCGGCGCAATACGAAGTACGCACCATTCCCATGCTCGTATTCATTGACCGTTCCGGCACCATTGTGGAGGCGCATCTGGGGGGAATGTCAGCGGGTGAGTTGAAGGGCCGGATTGATAAATTGCTGGTTGAGGAATAAGTCACAAACAAAATGAACACGGGCACCTGCCATTAACGCAGATGCCCGTGTTTTCATCTATTGAACCTGGTGTGTCTGATTATATGCCGTCAACATCTCCGCCGATGACGCGCCACTTTCCATCTGCGTCTTTTTTGAGTATCAATTCGACACTGACTGCGCCCTGGTTGGACATGGCGTCAATGGGATAGACGGAGGCTTCGCCGTCCTTGATTTCAATTTCAACATCTTCAAGGCTGATTTCACCGCCGTGTTCTTCGATCAATCCGGGAACATCATCAAGATAACCGGCTTCGCGGCCCATCTCAATGTAGTCTTTTACTGAATCCAGGTCGCCCACTTCGGGGTGATAGAATTCTTCGGAAACGAATCCCAGCAGTCCATCCACATTGCCCGCCAGAACGGCCGCTACTATGCCATTAATAGAAGCCATTACTTCTTCTTCCGGAGACATAGCAGGCGCGGCAGCAACTGCACACGGGGCAACTGCGCAGACTGGCTGCGGGTCAAGGCAGTTCAGCATGGCTTTTTTGGCTTTGCACGGGCTGAACAATGGGGTAAACAGTTTGGCGGCATGCAAATCACCGAGGAGGGTTGCCGCTTCAGTAATGGCATCCTGTTTTGCGGAGAAAATCTCCTCGTTTACATCCATTAAGTCTTCCAAAGCGTCGCTGGCGGCCCCTTCATCGCCTGCCGCAACAGCGGCATCTAGAGCGGCTTTTGCTGCCATCATCTCTGCTTCAAGGCCGTCCATCATGTCGCGGTACAGCGCGTACCCTGCCATCATCTCCGCCATATCGTAAGCGTCGAGTTCCGCTTCGCCTGCAATCTTGACCAGGCATACTTGTTCTACCAGTTTGTTGGAAACACACTGGGCCTGCGCTGCAGCGGCAATACCGAGTACAAGCACTAAACACAAGGCTACTTTCTTCATAATACTCTCTCCTGTTGGTTGTTGTTGAAGTACCCTAAACTTGGTATTTTGACTGCCAGATGTATTCGCGGGTTTCATTGATGTAAAAGATAAAGTCATATTCGGCGTTTTCTGGAATACGGTCAGGAAAGGTTGCCCACCCCGAGTTTCCCTTCGCTACGAGAGATGACCACAGCGCCGAGGCTGTCGCCAGTGATATTCACGACTGTACGGCTCATGTCCAAGAGACGATCCACGCCAATGACAATGGCGATTCCTTCCACGGGGATACCTGCCGCGCTGAAGATGATGCCCATGAGTCCAATGCTGGCGCCGGGAATGCCGGCGGTGCCCACAGAGGCGAGTACGGCAGTAAGGAATACCATGAACTGGGCCTGCAGGCTGAGGTTCATGCCGTAGACCTGTGCGACGAACAGGCTGGCGACGGTAAGATAAAGGGCCGTGCCGTCCATGTTGATGGTGGCACCCACAGGCAGCATGAAGTTGCTGATATTCTGGTCGGCGCCCACGCGCTTGGTGGCGCATTCAATGGTTACTGGTAGGGTGGCGCTGCTGGAAGAGGTGCTGAAGGCCAGTTGGAATGCAGGCGCCATGCCGCGCAGAAAACGCATGGGGGATATCCGTGCCAGTACGGGGCAGAGGACGCAGCTAAGCACTATGAAATGCAGCCCAAGCCCCAGCAATACGGTGCAGAAGTATTTTGCCAGGGTAAGCATGTATTCTATGCCCAGTTCCGAGATGGCTTTTGCCATAAGGGCGAACACGCCGATGGGGGCGAGAAACATGACCCACATAATAATGGTGATTAGTGCCTTATCAAGACTTTCAAATACACGCAACGCGGGAAGTCCTTCGTTGCCCAGCGCGGCCAACGCCGCACCAAGGACGATGGCGAAGAAAATGATGACAATAGGATTTTGCCCGGCCATGACGGGGTTGCGTATAACGGCGGGGAGTATCTTTTCCTGGATGCGCCCGCCCAATGTAAGCGATTTGCCCGGTTGCGCTTCCGTCTTCTCGTGTTCTTCAATAATGGCTTGCCCCTGTTCTTGTTCCACCAGGCCAATAAGAACAAGGGTTTTGGTGATAGCAGTTATGGAAGCCTGGTCTTCTTCTTTTTCTGTGGCTATCACGGTTTCCTGCAACATTTCCCTGCCCTTTCCGGGTTGGATAACGTTAACCGTGGCAAGTCCTATTAGTACGGCGATTGCGGTGGTGCAAAAATAGAAGAGCAGACACTTTATACCCAAACTGCCCAGTTTGCGCGGATCACCGATGCCTGCAGTACCATTTAGAACCGAAACAAAGATAAGTGGGATAATCACGAGGGTGAGCAGAAGAATAAAAAGGCGTCCGAAAATGCCCAGGTAGTCCTGTATGAATACCTGTGCGCCAAGTTTCGACATGAGCCAGCCTGCAAGAACCCCGCTAATCATGGCAATGAGTATCTGGATGGGCAGCGTGGTATAACGGGGGAGCACTCCTATGAATACCAACAGGACGATGAAAAGAAACGCGCTACGTCCCAACGCGGTTCCCAGTGCGTTCCATGAGTCGGGCTGCCAGACAGAGGCCAAGCCCAGCACTACTGCGACAAAGGCGTAAACGCAGGGGGCAAGCCAGGCATGTGTGCGATATGTGGGTGCTGGAGGCATGATTTTGGATTCCTGCCAGTTAAACTGTTAGCTGGTAAACAATTTGGTATTTGCATTAATACTGTGTCATAATACCTGTGTGCGCTGGTGTGGCGCAAGCAAGTTGAAAAAATTGTGTGCGTAGTTTTGTTTTTTTGTTGTCCGGAAGCCTATACTTAAGCAGCCTGTTAAGACGGACGGGCTTTGGGATGACAATTCAAAGACGGCAACATCCTTACGAAGCAGGAGGAAAGAAGTTTATGAAAGAAGAAGTCTCCCAGAAAATCAAGCAGCTTATAGCCGATCGTTTTGACAGAAGTATTGACGAGGTTACTGACGACGCCAATTTTGTGGACGATTTGGGCGCTGACTCCCTTGATATTACCGAATTGCTGATGGCCTTGGAAGAAGAGTTTAGTATCGAGGTTGACGACGACGCCAACAATATCACGACTGTCGGTCAGGCGGTAGATTATATTGCTGGTCGTCTTGCCTGAACGGTGAATCATCCCCGACGGGGAAAAGTTTTTCTTACGCCTCGCCAATCATAATTTTGGCGTGGCGTATTTTGTTTTTCTGAGATGTATGACTGCGGTAAAATAGAAGTTAAGGTGATAGCATGAATCGTGTTGTAGTAACGGGTATGGGTGTTGTATCGCCCCTGGGTAATGATGCGGAGTCCATGTGGCGGAATCTTGTTGCGGGGCGGTCCGGCATTGTGGCGGCAACGTGCGCCCATGAAAAAACGGCATCACGCATTGCGGGCATTGCTGCTGACGTGGAACCGGATAACATGGACGGCAAAGAACTGAAACGGCAGAGCCGTTATATTCTTTTTGCCATGGAAGCGGCAAACCAGGCGTGGCGGCAATCCGGTGTTAACATTGATCAGGAAGATCCCTATCGCTGCGGCACCATCATTGGTTCGGGTATTGGCGGCATTGAAGATGTTGCCGAGGGTGCAATACGCAACCATGAAGCGGGGCCCCGTCGCGTATCGCCCATGGTGATGCCCAA
This sequence comes from uncultured Nitrospirales bacterium, assembly GCA_964493075.1. GTDB lineage: Bacteria > Hydrogenedentota > Hydrogenedentia > Hydrogenedentales > CAITNO01 > SLFT01. The sequence continues at coordinate 7,986 of CAZBNU010000067.1, forward strand.
AGGTCTGGCGAATATGGCACCGGGTGTGGTGGCCATTCATCTCGGCCTGAAAGGGCCGAACAAAAGTATTGTTACTGCATGTGCCAGCGGTGCACAGAGTCTTGCTGCAGCCTGGGAAGCCATCCGGTATGGTCAAGCGGATGTAATGATGGCAGGAGGGGCGGAAGCGGCGGTGATCCCCTACAGTTTGGCAGCCTTTTCCGCTTTGCGAGCCTTATCTACGCGCAACGATGAACCGGAACGGGCCAGCCGTCCCTTTGATTTGGATAGAGACGGGTTTGTAATGGGGGAGGGTGCGGGTATGCTGGTGCTGGAATCGGAAACTCATGCCCGCAAAAGAGGGGCGGCGATACTGGGCGAATTGGCAGGATCGGGAGAAACATGTGATGCCTATCATGTGGTCGCACCGCGTCCCGATGGCTCCGGCCCCACGCAGGCAATGAAACGTGCATTGCAGCAGGCGGAGATTTCCGCGTCATTAGTGGATTACTGCAATGCACACGGAACTAGCACCAAATTAAATGATGCTGCCGAAGCTCTCGCATTTCAACAAGTCTTTGGAGAATCCCTGCCGCCGGTTAGTTCTACCAAGTCAATGATCGGTCACCTTCTGGGTGCTGCGGGCGCTGTCGAAGCCATTGTTTGCCTGTTGTCCATTCGTGACAATGTGCTTCATCCGAATATCAATTATGAAACCCCTGATCCCGAATGTCCTGTTAATGTGGTTTCCAATACTGCCCGGGAACAAAAGGTGGACGTGGTGCTGTCCAATTCACTGGGCTTCGGTGGCCACAATGCTACACTGGTATTTCGTCGTTATGTGTGAAGATAAAGAGCAGAAAGATACAGCGGATGATCGTGAGGCGCAGTTGCGCGAATTGGCGGCACAGCTGAAGGTTTCCTTATCCGATTATTCATTGCTTGATATAGCCCTGACTCACGCTTCTTTTTTGCCCGGAAGGGAAACCGGTGTTCGGGATTATGAATCGTTGGAGTATGTTGGGGATGCTGTGTTGGGGTTGGCGATTGCTGCCTATCTCTTCGAGCAATTACCCGGAAGAACCCCGGGGGACTATACGAAACTGCGGGCGATGGTGGTCAATAAAAATACCGTGGCCCGTGTGGGCCGGAATCTGGGGATTGCACCTTTCATCCGCCTGGGTAAAGGGGAGGAAGGCATTGGGGGGCGCAAAAGGAATGCGTTGCTGGCAGATGCCATGGAGGCAGTGATTGGCGCTATCTTTTTGGCGGCGGGCTGGGAGGTGGCGCAGGAGTTTGTTTTACAGTGCTTCCATGAGGAACTGGTAAGCGTGTGTACCTCGCCCCCCACCTGGGATTATAAGTCCATGCTTCAAAACCACTGTCAGGCTCATCGCTATGGGTTGCCGCAGTTTGATGTGACGCGAAGTTCGGGTCCGGACCATTGCAAACATTTTGAGGTTCAGGTGCGCATCATGGAGGAGATTTGCGGCGTTGGTGATGGGCGCAGCAAAAAGGAAGCGGAACAAAACGCTGCATATCAGGCACTTAATAAGATGGGGGTGTTGGAGTAGCACCGTACCCTGCAAATATGTCATAATACGTGCGCATTGAAAGATGCGTCCCCATTCACAGTATCTTCGTAGCGGTTCAAAAAAAACAAAGGAGGAGAGATTCCATGTTTCTGGACAGGTTTTTAGTGGTTGCCGGTGTGTGCGCATTTGGTGCGCTCGCAACCGTTTTCATGCTTGCACGCTATGTGCTCAAGCAGCCCCAAGGTAATGACAAGATGGCGTCGTTGTCCACAGCTGTGCAGCAGGGCGCTGCTGCGTTTCTCAAGCGCGAGTATGCTTGGGTGTTCTCGTTTGTTGCGGTGATTTTTGTGTTGTTGTCACTTCTTGGCGTTATCAAGCCGGAAATCGGATTGAACTTCAGGACTGGTATTGCCTTTATCTGTGGTTCATGCGCCAGCGCCTTAGCCGGTATTCTGGGAATGACTATTGCCACGCGCTCTAATGCCCGCACTGCGGCTGCTGCCGAAAGTGGCGGCGTGAAGGCTGCATTAGGTGTTGCCATCAGCGGTGGCGCTGTTATGGGGCTTGGTGTTGTTGGTATTGCTTTGCTGGGTCTTGTGTTTGTTTATTGGCTGTTCAAGGGCGATCCGGTTATCGTGAACGGGTATGCCATGGGCGCTTCACTGGTGGCTTTGTTTGGTCGTGCCGGTGGCGGTATCTTCACCAAGGGCGCGGACATGGGCGCTGATCTGGTGGGCAAAGTCGAAGCGGGTATTCCTGAAGACGATCCGCGTAATCCTGCGGTTATTGCTGACAACGTAGGCGATAACGTGGGCGACGTGGCTGGCCTTGGCGCTGACCTGCTCGAATCCTATGTAGCCTCCATTATTGCTTCGCTGGCGGTTGCCATGACCATTACAACGGCTGCAGGCGCTGGCAGCGAATATGTCAAAGCGTTTCCGTTCTTTACGGCAAGCATCGGCATTATCGCATCCATTATTGGCGTTATGTATGTCAAGAAGTTTGCTCAGTCCAATCCGCAGAGCGCCCTGATGATGGGCACGTATGTGGCTGCCGGGCTCGCCATTCTTGGCGTGCTGGGATATGCTGCAATGCGCGGTGAAGAGTTTGTGCTTGCTGGCGTGACCTACGGCGCATACAGACCGGCGCTTGCGTGTATCATTGGTGTGATTTCAGGTATGGCGGTTGGCTTTACCAGTGAATACTTCACTTCCGGGAAATACAAGCCCGTTCAGAAACTTGCAGAACGCTGCCAGACCGGTCCTGCGATTGCGGTGACCGAAGGCACGGCTGTTGGTATGCAGAGCACGGCGCTTCCCGTGATTGTGCTTGCGATTGCCGTGATGTTGGCCTATTGGTGCGCTGGTGTTTACGGCGTCGCGATTGCGGCGTTGGGCATGTTGGCGACCACCGGTATGGTTGTTGCCGTAGACGCTTACGGTCCCATTGCTGACAATGCGGGCGGTATTGCTGAGATGGCCGGACTGGATCCGAAAGTGCGCGAAATTACCGACAACCTTGATGCTGTAGGTAACACGACAGCGGCTATCGGTAAGGGCTTCGCCATCGGTTCTGCAGCATTTGCTGCCATCGGTCTGCTGAGCGCTTTCCTGTTGACGATAAATACCACCTTGCTTGAACGTGGCGATGCGATATTGAGTGTCAACATTTCTGATCCCAAGATTCTTGCCGGTATCCTTATTGGCGCCATGCTTCCCTTCTTCTTTTCTTCCATGCTGTTCCGTGCCGTAGGCAAATGTGCCGACACGATGATTATGGAAGTACGACGTCAGTTCCGTGATATTCCCGGACTGAAAGAAGGCAAAGAAGGCGTTGTCCCGGATAGTACCACTTGTGTCAGTATTGCCACCCAGGGCGCTATCAACGGTATGTTGCTTCCTGGCGGCCTTGCCATTACTTTCCCGATTATTATTGGTATGTCGCCTCTTGGTCCGGAAGGTCTTGCAGGCATGTTGGTCGGCGCGATTGCCACAGGCGTGATGCTGGGCATCCAGACCGCCAACTCCGGCGGCGCCATGGACAATGCCAAGAAGTACATTGAAGAAGGCCATTTTGGTGGCAAGAACTCCGAAGCTCATAAAGCGGCGGTTGTTGGTGATACCGTCGGCGATCCGTTGAAAGACACGGTTGGCCCCTCTATCAACATTCTCATCAAACTGATGTGCGTGATTTCGCTGGTGCTTGCCCCGCTGTTTATTGGCTAATTACGTATCGGTACAAAAAAATAATCTGCTGTTAGAACGCTTGCAAGCGGTTCTGGCAGCAGTTTTTTTTGTGTTTGTCAAAATAAACTTGATGTTGTAGTCTGAGTGAAGTGCAAGTTATGGCTTATGCTGTACGAACCGGCGCATGAATAATTTTCTTTCTGCTGTTGTTTACTAAAATGCTTACAGTATTTTGAAACACGTGCAGTTCAAAAAGGAATTTTCGATGGTTATAGATAGCACAAGGCAGCAGGCGATGGAACTCACTCGAAACTTTTGTGAAGCTATATCGGCAGGTGGAAATTATTCGCCTGATTTTTACAAAATGTTATGGATTGTGCATTGGGCGATAGAAACGTATGGGTGGTCGAAAACACGGGACACCTTGGAAAGCATTATGCTGATGCCGGAATTTGAACCTGCTAATGCTCCCATCCTATTACGCGATACCTTGCTGGCGCAACCGAAACCGGAAGATAGGCTTGGAACCTGGTTCATGAAAGCGCTAAAGGCAAGTTGAATTCCGTGGTCGCAGACAAAAAAACAAGCGGTTACACGAATGTGTGAACCGCTTTTAGTAAAGTATCTGGGGAAGAGTTAGACGTTCTTTTTCTGGAAGTCAACCATGAAATCGCGTAGTGCTTCCACACCTGCAACGGGCATGGCGTTGTAGATGGAGGCGCGGCAGCCGCCTACGGAACGATGCCCCTTGAGGCCGTCAAGCCCTGCTTTGGTCGCTTGCTCCAGGAACATTTTCTCCTGTTCTTCCGTGCCCACACGGAAGGTAACATTCATAATGGAACGGCTCTGAGGCAGGGCATGACCGCGATAGAATCCATTACTCGAGTCAATGGCGTCATAGAGCATATCGGCTTTCTGTTTATTGATTGCCGCCATCTTTTCCAGACCGCCGATGTCGTTCAGCACCCAGCGCGTTACCAGCGCAATAATGTAGATGGTAAAAGTGGACGGGGTGTTGTACAAGGAATCATTTTCCACCATGACCTTGTAGTCCAGCAGCGGCGGGAGACTGTCCGGAATGCGATCCAGCATGCCCTTGTGAAGCACCACCACGGCGGTTCCCGAAGGCCCGACATTTTTCTGGGCGCCTGCATACAGCAGGGCATATTTACTGACGTCGGTAGGACGGCACAGGAAGTCTGAGGAAGCATCACAAAAAAGCGGTTTGCCCTTGGCGTCCGGTTCCGTTGAAAACTGTATCCCCTGAATGGTTTCGTTTGAGGTGAAGTGTACATAGGCGGCGTTGCTGTCGAGGTCAAGTTCGTTGTCCTCTGGCATGCGTTTGAATTCTTCGTCCTTGCCGCTCCAGGCGTTGCGCGTCGTGCCGAAACGTCCGCCGTCCTTGATGGCCTTGCTGGCCCAAGAGCCCACATGCAGATAGTCCGCAGTGCCGCCGTTCAGGAAATTCATAGCGAGCATGGTGAACTGCATGGTAGCGCCGCCGGGGGTGAACAACACGGCATAGTCATCGGACGCGCCGAGCAATGTTTTTATGTTGGATTTTGCTTCTTCCAATATGGCCAGGAAGGTTTTGGAACGGTGGCTTATTTCCATAAGAGAGGCGCCTGCGCCAGGGTAACAAAGGAAATCACGCTGTGCCTGTTCAAGCACGGGCAGGGGCAGGGTTGCCGGTCCTGCCGAAAAATTATAAATGCGGTTCGTCATGAAATATATCTCCTTACGGTTGATGAAGGTTTGCGCCTGACGGCGATGCAACGGGTGAACAAAGGAAAAGTCAGCTGTCTGCATAAAGTAAATTCACGGGCTGTTGTTTTTGCCCGTGATACAGCGATACGCCCTGCAGATCTCAGTTGAGTACGCATTATACCTGTTTGGGAAAGAAATTGCCAATTGTGCGCGCCGAAAAAAAATCAGTTCGTAGCAAGGTCCACCAACATATTACCGCTTGTTTGAATACCTGAAATGGCGCGTGCATATCTGCTACAATACCCCGCAACCGGAGAGGTGGCCGAGTGGTTGAAGGCGGCGGCCTCGAAAGCCGTTGTACCGCTTGCGGTACCCAGGGTTCGAATCCCTGCCTCTCCGCCATTCATACTTACCCCATTATGCAAACCGTTCTGCGCATTTCCGATTGCATTCCGATCGTTTTGTATTCATGCGTTTTTTCTGTATTAAGCGTAACTGCAGTGATTGAACGTTGTTTTTGGTTATGCTATCCTCTTGAAGTCAGTATTGTCAGGGCACGGATACCACAAGGAGGAAGAAACCGAAATGGATAGCCATCACACGGGGAATGACGTCAAAGAACTGACGCTCACCGCACTGGTGCTGGGCGGATTGCTCAGCATTGTTATGGGTGCGGCGAACACCTATCTTGGATTAAAGGCGGGGATGACGGTGAGCGCTTCTATCCCCGCGGCGGTGATTACTACAGCCATATCGCGATGTCTTTTTTGGCGTGGGACGCAGTTTCTTGTTCTGCGTCTCTGTGAGTCCAGCGCACCCAAACATCTTTGGATTTGAATACTTGAGGGGTGCAAACTTGAAATCACTATTCTTAGTCTAGTTCATTCGAATTTCATTCTGAGGATTGTATCCACGGGATCGACATCGGCGGTTTCCAATTCGACAATGACTTTTCCGTCCGTCCTGTTTATATTCATCTTATGATGCACGGGTTCGAGAAACACTCCGCTTGTTCCGGGCCAGTCGGACTCGCTTATCTCCAGATTCGTCAGGGTTCTGTCCCCTTCAAGTCTGATGATGTGGATGAGCACATCATCGTCCAGTTTGGACGCAATGGCTCCGTATCCTTCGGGCAGCCCGTCTATTCCTGGAGGAGTGTCGCCGTCGTATTTCATGACCCTGGCTTCTCTGAAGAGGTCCTTACGGGGTCGGTACCAGTCTCCGACCATTCTGAGCTGCTCCAAGTGCTCGGGTCTGATAGTCCCGTCGAGCCGGGAAACGCCCCAGAGGTTTGTGCGGCCCCCACAGGCCATGATGACCGCGGCTATCTTAATTAGCTCGTGGGAGTCGTCACGAAGTTCCGGGGCCTGCCAGTCCAGGCCCACCGGTGAGGTTAGGTCCCAGGGATGGTCGAACTCCCGACGATAACGGTTGGCTTGATCCCAGGTGCTTTTCTTGAATCTTATGAATATGGGACTGAAAATCGGGTCGAGTATTCTGGCAACTGTCCTCCACTCCTTCCTGAGATTGTTCTGAAGAACATTCAGTTCAGGAAGTTTGTACAGGAAGTGTCCTTCCCAGGAAGTATAGTCCAGGACCTCCCTCGCCTTTTTGCTATTGTGGCTCTGGTTGTATCCAAGGGCGATATCCGGATAGTTTTTCCTGATGAACGCTATGGAGGAGCGGGTCGCCTCAGTACTGTCATCGTACCAGTCGAGCCAGATTGAATCGGGTCTATATTGCTCGGCTAATTCCCGGTACTGACCGAGTACGTATTCCACATATTCCGGTTCATTGCCTATTCCGGAGATGAGGAAATTCTTGCGGGGCTGTATATGATCGAATTGGGGATTGTGGTCAAAAATTGTTGAGTAGTAGAGGCTGAACGGTATACGGGCTTCCCTGGACATCCTCGCGAACTTCTCAACATAATCGTCAGGGGATTTCCAGTCGGTGAGTTCAGTCTCAAAAAAGCAGATGCCGTCGCACCACTTTGTCTGTGCCATATGGAAATCCACACCGAGCTCTTTACTGAACGCTATCCATTCCTCCACTTTCCAGTGGGGCCCCCTGAACTTGATCTTGCCGTGCTCATCGCTGAATTCTTTGTTGTATTTAACAAAGTTCCGGTCCCAGTTCCAGCCGGGCTGGTGTTCAACGCTGTAACACACTCCAAGTCCCGGCTTCTGCCACCACGTCATCCTTCTGTCAGAATCCATGTTTTTCTCCACCGTGGATATGGGAGTCTGTAAGTTCTGAGGGGTTTCTATCCAGTTGACGAAGAGGACAAACCCGATGGCGTGGAGACAGGCCAGCGGAATCATGTTCCGGAAACGGAGAAAGTACCATGTGGCAATGAACCCAAGGAAGAAGGTGCCGACAGCAACGGGGGGAATCGGAAACCCAGTTATATAAAAGGGCGAGTGCAAGTGTACCGCGCCAAATAGAATCCCCATCAACAGAGGCAGTCTCCATGTTCCCTTCAACGCGGGCACGGTCTCCAGTGAGACCAGCAATACCGAACACAGGAAGAACTGCTGGGTGAACCCGCTCGGGAAGTATTCCAACATCCGGAAAAGGTAGTCGGGCTGGAAACGCAACTCGTTCCCCATTTGTCGGGCTATGAGTCCAGACAACAGGATACCGGATACCAGAAATGCAACGAAGACACTGATCGATGCAAATGTCAGTGGTGTTGTGATGCCCCATGATTCCAGTTTCTCTGGCGACCTGCGGGCCCTCAAAAAAATGTAGCCGATAAGCGCGACCGCTGGTGCGATAGTAAGGCTGTCGCCTGTATTCCAGTCCGGAGCAAGAGCATTTATTGCATGGACAATGACCCACAGGCCAACACAGAGGAATAAGACTCTGAAGTCACGCCAGTCTACTCGTTGCCGGGCAATTCCCGGCGAGGTAGAGGGCCCATTCGATTTCTTTTGTGTAGACATATAACTACTCTCCATATTTTTCCGGTGGGAGTCCCAGGGTTTCAAGTATGAAGACAACGGCCAGCTCGTGAGGTGCGTCCTCTGGGCAGTGCACGAGGAGGCCGTGCCCGGTCTGTTCCCACTCGATTTCGGACTCTGAACCGATCATAGAGACGCCCGTGACCTTGACGGCTTCGGCCTCGCCTTCGTCGCCGAAGGCACGCATGGTGACGGACTTGCCGCCACCGGGCCAGCCGAGTATGAGTGCATAGACGGTGTCGCCTTTGCGAGTGTAGCGGATGTCTTCGGCGCCGTAGCGCAGCTGCTCCACAAAATGGCCACCCCTCTCCAGGCGGGTCGGCCCTTCACCGAAGGTGAGGAAAGGCCGGGTGCCATAGATGGATTCGCCGAACTCGTCAAGCCATTTGCCGAGGCCAAGCAAGACCTCGCGCTGATTATCGGGGATGGTACCGTCGGCCATGGGGGAGATGTTGAGCAATAACTGTCCGTTCTTGCTCACGATGTCTATGAATGCGTGGAGCACGTCGCTCAGCGGTTTAATCCTGAGATTCTCGGTGTAGGACCAACTTTCATAGCCCAAGGCGTCGTCGGTGAGCCAGGGGTGCTCGGTGAGGCGGTCCAAACGCCCCCTTTCAAAGTCTTCGACGGCGATCTCCCGGGTGATGTCCTCCTTCTTCACCGTTACTACCACTTCCCTTTCCCATTCGTGGGCGCGGTTGAAGTAGTATCTCAGGTAATCCATCTGGTACTCCTCGGGGATTTCATGAAGCCAGGCGTCGAACCACATGAGATCCGGCTGATACTTGTCGATGAACTCAACCAGCTTTCCCTTCCACATCTCAAGGAAATCGAAACGCGGGATATTCCCGTAAAGGATGCGCAGTTCCGGGTCTTCCGACACCGTTGGCCAACCCTCGACACGCGGGTAGTGGCCGGTCCATTTTAATCCGCCTTCTCTCATTTCGAGTTGGTACTGGTTGTTGCGTGCGTGGTGGAAGGTGGCCACGAACTTCATGCCCCGCGCCCGGATGGCCTTGGCCAGTTCGCCGGTGATATCGCGCTTCGGCCCCATGTTCATGGCGTTCCATGGCGTGAATTCGCTGTCCCACATAGCGAAGCCGTCGTGATGCTCCGCCACGGGCCCGGCGAACTGTGCGCCTGCTTTCATAAAGAGGTCCGCCCATGCGTCGGGATCGAAGTGCTCCGCTTTGAACATGGGCACAAACTCATGGTAGCCAAATTCCGAGGGATCGCCGTAGGTCTCCACGTGGTGTTTGTGATCGGGGTGTTTCTTGATGTGCATGTGCCGTGGGTACCACTCGCTGCCGAAGGCCGGCACACAATACACGCCCCAGTGGAAGTAAATGCCGAGCTTCCCATCCCGGAACCATTCCGGCGCGGGATTGTGCTGTTTCAGGGATTCCCAATTGGTTTTATAAGGACCTTCGGGCGCGTTCCGATTCGGGGATGAAGCGAAGGCCAGCGGAATGTCCGTCAGAATGCCGATGATGGCAATTACGACCAACAGTTCAATAAGCGTAAACCCGTTTCTTTTCATAGTTTTCTCCTTTCAATTCTCGAACCGTAACCACGTTCTACACAATCAAGACCGGTAAGTTTTTTTATGGTATCACTTCCTCGGTTCATTGGGAATAGCCCAAATTGACTTTACATGACGATTCTTGACTTGGTATTATTGTACCCGATATATCACTCGGCAAACTGTGGAGTAAAGACATGTCAATAGATTACGGCATAAAATGAAGGAAATTACCGAAAAGCCGCCCTTTCTGTCGGAGCAGACCCTTAAGGTTCAGTATTTAGTTCTTGACTTGAACCCGCAGCCAGATGTGGAGTTCACGATCGTCTGTGCTGGAAGGGAGGTGTGTGCACTGAACTATGACCTTAAACGGTCTACCTTTGATTACCACGCTATCGAGTTCGTACTTTCGGGCGAAGCGGAATTAAGGATCGGTAAGCACAGATGGACCTTACAGCCCGGCGCTGTATTCAGTTATAGCCCTGACACCCGGCTACAGATCAAATCCCTTGGCAAGAAACCACTCGTGAAATACTTCGTTGATGTTACAGGCCAAAAGGTTATCGAGAAAATGGAAAGCCTTCCCATCGCCGGGCCCAATCCCTTGTGGCTGCCCCAAGTCAGATGGGTTCATGACCTCTTCGACCAACTTATTGGTTGTGCGTCCCTCCCCAAGCCCGAGGCCAACACCCTTGCCACCCTATTGATCGAACTGCTTTTTGCTCGTATAAAGACTGATTCTCGGCCCACCAGAGAAACCTGCACCGAAGCGTTTCGCACCTACACCCGCTGCCGCACCTTCGTCGAAGGCAATTTCCTGCAATTCAAACACGCTGAAGATGTCGCCGAAGCCTGTGGCGTGTCTACGGAGTATATGACACGACTGTTCCGAAGGTTTTCTGACGAACCACCCTACAAACTACTGGTACGACTGCGCATGGAACACGTTGCTGAACTTCTGATACGTGAAAATGCTACCGTGACTGATGCGGCGTGTGCTTTGGGATACAGTGACCCATTTCACTTTTCCCGGGTGTTCAAACGAGTGCACGGTGTGTCTCCCAACTCCTTTAGAACTCTGATGAGACGCGACACGTAGGCTCCCGAACCACATCTGCAAGGAGCGCATGGCAACAACAGCAATTGAACGCTGTTTTTCGTTATGCTATTCTTTTGCCGTCGTGATGCCGGGTCACGAAGTACACAAGGAGGAAGAAACCGAAATGGATAGCCATCACACGGGGAATGACGTCAAAGAACTGACGCTCACCGCACTGGTGCTGGGCGGATTGCTCAGCATTGTTATGGGTGCGGCGAACACCTATCTTGGATTAAAGGCGGGGATGACGGTAAGCGCTTCGATCCCCGCAGCGGTGATCAGCACAGCCATTCTGCGCGGTCTCTTTCGACGCGGTACGATTCTTGAGAACAATATTGTGCAGACGATGGCGTCAACGGGGGAGAGCCTGG
>CAZBNU010000068.1:0-1183 GCA_964493075.1 uncultured Nitrospirales bacterium
ATCGATCCCGAAGTGCCCTTTATCGCGCTGCGCTATAAAGATGGGAGACCGCTGGCTGTGCTGGCCAACTACGCACTCCATTATGTGGGCGGCACAGACGCAGGCGCCATGTCGGCAGACTATTTCGGATGTTTCGCAACTGCCCTGACGCAACTGGTTATGGCAGACGCAGCCGATACGCCTTTTCTGGCCATGTTGTCCAATGGGGCAAGCGGCAACATCAACAACATCAATTTCCGCGAGACCGGGACGGCCGCCGCGCCTTATGAACAAATGAACGCTGTAGCAAAGAAGGTGGCGCAGGAAGTGTATCGTGTCTATCAAACCTTGTCCTTCAACGACTGGGTTCCACTTGCGGCAATAACCGGTGAACTGATGCTCGGCGTGCGGCGTCCCAACGAAGCAGACATCGCCCGCGCCCAGGCCATAGTGGATGCAGCTGCGAGCGATATCATGAAAAGCGCGGCGGAGGTCTATGCCCGGGAAACGCTGCTGATTCAGGAGTATCCTGCTGAGGTGAGTGTTCCGTTGCAGGCGTTGCGCATTGGCGATGTTGCTATTGCGGCTATTCCCTGTGAGGTGTTTGTTGAGACGGGGCTGCACCTGAAAGCGACAAGCCCTTTTTCGCAGACGATTCCCATTGAACTTGCCAATGGGTACAATGGCTACCTGCCTACGGAAGAACAGCATGCTCTAGGTGGTTACGAAACGTGGCGGGCGCGGTCGAGTTATCTGGAAGTGCATGCTGCGGATAAGATCGAGGCGAAGCTGAAGGATATGCTGGAAGTACTCAGGGCGTGAGTTGCTGGACCTTATGGACATTATGGACGGTATGGACAGTATGGACTTGGTGGGCGCAGCACTATCTGTAATAAAGTTCATGCGATAGTGCTGTTATGAGGCGGTATGAGCGGTTGATGGTTCATCAGAGAAGCGCTTCATCAACGATTTCCTTTGCTTCGGAGAGGATGGCATCCAGATGTTCTTGTCCTTTGAAGCTTTCAGCATAGATTTTATAGAGGTTTTCCGTGCCGGAGGGACGCGCTGCAAACCAACCGCTTTCTGTGGTGACTTTAAGGCCGCCTATGGGCGCGTTGTTGCCCGGTGCGTTGGTCATTTTCGCCAGAATGGGTTCGCCCGCCATGGTTGCCGCCTTGACGTTTTCGGGGGACAGTTCCTTTAG
>CAZBNU010000068.1:1283-19125 GCA_964493075.1 uncultured Nitrospirales bacterium
CGGCGACCGGCGCGGCTTACCACCAGGTCAATCAGGCTGCTGCTGACCAGGGTCTTGCCCACAGCGGCTTCGGTGGACCAATGGGGACGGTGCGTCAGCAGGTAGGAGATGGCCACTGCCAGGTAGTGGTTGGGATTCATTAACCCTGCGGACGGCGTTACAATCCCGTGGCGGTCTGCGTCCGGGTCGGTGGCAAAGGCAACCTGGTAGCGGTCCTTCAGGGTAAGCAGTCCCGCCATCGCGTAGGGACTCGAACAATCCATGCGGACGACACCATCGCGGTCCACGGTCATGAATGCAAAGGTCGGGTCAAATTTTGGGTTGACGTTGTCTATGTCGAGTCCATACTCTTGGTTGATGGGTTCCCAATAGGGCAGTGAAGAACCGCCGAGGGGGTCCACGCCGAGCTTTAATCCTGCGCCGCGAATGGCGTCCATATCCACCACGTTTTTGAGGTCTTGCACGTATGGCAGGATCAGGTCTGTCTGATGGGTGGTTGCCGCTTTTATGGCGCGCTCATGGGGAATACGTTTTACTTCTGTGTTGCCATCTTTCAGCAGTGCATTGGCGCGCTTCTGGATTGCCGCAGTCGTTTTTTCTTCAGCCGGACCGCCCATGGGCGGGTTGTATTTGATGCCTCCGTCCTGGGGAGGATTGTGGGAGGGGGTGATGATAATGCCGTCGGCGAAATGTTCCTTGCGGTCTTGATTATATTCAAGAATGGCCCGGGAAACGACGGGCGTTGGCGTTACATTGTTGTCCTGCTGTAGAAAGGTTTCCACACCGTTGGCGGCCAGCACCTCAAGGGCAGTGCGTTGTGCGGCATCGGAGAGCGCGTGGGTGTCTTTGCCCAGATAGAGGGGTCCGTCAACGCCCAGGTTGCGCCGGTATTCACAGATGGCTTGGGTAATGGCGAGGATATGCGCTTCGGAAAACGAGCCTTTCAGGGAGGAACCGCGGTGACCGCTAGTGCCGAAGCTAACGTGTTGTTCGGGATTCTCCATATCGGGGCTGTTGTTATAATATGCTTTTTCAAGCAACGCTATGTCTATCAGCATTTCTTTCGGAACGGGTTTCCCTGCAAGCGGTGAAATCTCTGTCATGTCGTCGTCCTTTATGGAAGTTGTTTTTTTAGTTGTATGGACTTAATGGACTATATGGACTGTATGGTATAGGATACAGCATCCCCTCTTTTTTATTCCATAGCGACGTTGGTACAAAAGAAAAGCTGCATCTATTTCAATTTATAGATGCAGCATTCTGTATTCAGTGGAAGTGATAGGTGATTACTTGGAAGTATCTTTGGACAGGAAGCCTTCCGGCCATTCAGTTTTTACTTCGAATTTGAAGGGTTCCACGTCAGGGACTACCCGTGTTGGGGAAGATAGTACGAGGTCGTCTTCGCCGGGCACGTCATAGGTTAATTCCACGAGGTAGGCGGTAAAGCCTTTTTCCGGGGTGGTGACCTTTCCCATATACGCGCCGTCAGCATCCGGTGTTAATTCAGTGGCTTCCCAGACAAACCCCAGTTTGTCTACGCGGAAATCGCGCACCTCGGGATTGGTCGCCTGCCACAATTTTACTACTTTGGGTTTGATATTGGTGATCACCCGCGTTGTTTCGTCATCGGGAAAAGTCCAGCTATACTCGGGGAGGGGCGTGTCTTCAATAATGGACTTAATGAAGGCGATCAAGGTGCCTGCTGCGTCCGCTTGGTCCATGCCATGTCCGGAATTGGGGGCGTAACGCAGATATTTAGGCCCTTCCAAATCATCCCAATAGAACCGCCATGAGTCATTGAGGAAGAACTGATCTCCAGCACCGTTCATCATCAACCTGGGCACATTTGTCAGGCGGTCCCGGTAGTGATAAGGCTCTACGATCTTCATTAAGGCGTCAAATTCCGGTGATGTGAGCCAGTCCATGATGTTCATTTCCACATAATCGTTAACGGCAGGCGCCCAGAATCCGTATGCGCCGTAATGGTGAAGGAAAGAAGGCACCAAGTTTAGCAGATCAATGACAATAGGTGAGCAGGCAATGACGCGGTTATCCACCGCCGCCGTGGTCCAGGTTGTCCAGCCGCGTTTGGATGCGCCAGCGACGAGAAAGTTCTCTACCTCGTGGTTGCCGCCTTCATCAGAGGCACAGAAGGCTTGCACGGTATCCATGGCGCGCACTACGGCTTTGGTCATAGGCAGTCGCAATGGCCATTTTGAGTCTCCTGTGCGCAAAAATTTGTCCCACGTATAGGCAATGATGGAGTCCTCGCTGCGCCTTTTATTTTCTTCGTCTTTGAAATAAAGCGGCTCATTAGGTATCTGATGGATTTGGGCGCAAATGGCGCCTGTTGCCTTTGCGCACCGCCGCAGATTGGCATCACCGCCTTTGGGCATATTGCCTTCCTTGTTGCTTCCGCCGCCAATCATCATGAAACCTGTAGAACTGACAACTTCATCAGGTACGACAATTACCAGCCAATGCTCCCATAATGGCCTGTCGACTTCCGCCTCGGTCAACCATGTTTGCGATGTCATGTAAAGGACATGGCCGGTCCAGCCATTTCCCTTTTGGGTATGCCGTAATTCCCAAGAGTAGGCGGGGTCTGGTGTTGCCACATATTCATCCAAGGGGGTGAGGTTTTCTGTGGCACGCAGTGTGGAGGCGTGCGATGTTCCTGTCAGTATTAAAGATATAGCCAGAGCTGACAGCAGTGCATAGTTGCGCCATTTCAGTATCAACATGTTAAATCTCCTCTTTGGGATGACTTGCGCATCCTTATACGGTTAAGTGGGCATGGTAGTGCAATTGTATCCTTCAATGCAAAAGCCCTGGATCCTCACAGGAACCCAGGGCTTTGGACTGGTCAAATGGGCAGGAAGGTTTCATTCCTGTAATCTACTTGAGTTATTCTACCGGCGCGACTTCACCTTCTGTTTTTACAACGCTTTCAGGATTGGCGTCTGCGGCAGGGGCTGTAACGGGCTGTTTTCGCAGCATCTCCATTTGTTCAGGTGTTAACTGCATGATTTTGTGAGGCGTTTGTGTTTGTGGCCGAGGGGCGCCAGCAGGTCTTGGCGGCACCCTCAATTTGGCAACATTAAAGTTGATGGGTACTTCGGGATGCGCTTCAATATTGGTGCGCAGTATGACCGCTTTGTCTTCCAGTATGTCGGAAGAGGGCATATCCTCCAGACGCAGCAGGTATACATTTTCTCCCTGTGGCGTCAAGGTTGCCTTCATGCCCTCAACGGGGACTACGACCTCTGTAATCTCGAAGTCTTTTACGCGCCCTGAGGAGACACGGAGTTGTTGTGACGTGACTTCGCCGGGGATATCGCTGTAACGTATGTGAATGACCGGCGGCATAATCTGCAGCGGTCCAATTACCTGCATGCTGATGTTCATGAAAATAACCGGGCGCACCTTCGTATCGGTTCTGATAATCATGCGGGCGCTGTGCTGTCCCACGGGAAGTTCTCCCACAGTTTTAATGATTACCTGGTAGGATTTTCCCGTTTCAACTTCCTTTATCTCGTGCTGGACAAAATCCATGCCGGTCAGTTCTGCCGACTGGACCGTAAAGGTGAGGTCATCAACGGTGGATGTAATATTCACGATGGCTTCGCGGGGTTCATCATCCAGGATTTCGCCAAAATTGACACGATCAGGGTCCACATGGATGGAAGCGGTTACCATTCCCTCCATACGCAATTGCACAGAAGGTGTTTCAGGATCGTTTGTAGTAACAGTAACTGCTTTTACTTGTTTCCCTTGTCGTCCGCTCATATTCGTTGATGCGCCGACTTTTAATTCTTCCCCGGGAGCAAGTTTATCTTTTTCCAGTTCGGTGGCGGTGCAGCCGCAACTGGCGCGAACATTTTTAATTTCAAGAACGCCGGTGCCTTCATTACGCAAGACAAACTGATGGGTTACTGTTTCGGTATCTCGTAC
The DNA here is from genome assembly GCA_964493075.1 of uncultured Nitrospirales bacterium. Taxonomy (GTDB): domain Bacteria; phylum Hydrogenedentota; class Hydrogenedentia; order Hydrogenedentales; family CAITNO01; genus SLFT01. The sequence continues at coordinate 5,238 of CAZBNU010000068.1, forward strand.
GGTGCCGAAATCATAAATGGGTTCTGGAACGACCAGTTTCGGCGTGCCGCCTTCAACGGCAGGTTCCCCTGCCACATTGGTCTCTTCCTGTTCGGCAGGTTCGATCGTTTCAGATGTTGCAGGAGCTTGTGGTAACGCTTCCTGTGCAGCATTGGCAGCATCGGCAACTTCCGCAACTTCCACTTCGCCTGTGTCCGTAGATTCGTCCGCAGGAGTATCGGCTGGTGCCGCAGATGTTTCGGTTGTTTCCGGCGCCGTTTTAGGGGCGGTAGTACCCGTGGGTGCTTTGGGTTGACTGCAGGAAAAGGCGACAAAACAAATCGCCACCAGGAGGACTAATACATGATACTTCTTCATCGCAGAACACCTTTCCGTTTTAAATCACAGCGCACAAACAATGGGTGCGTTGAGGTTGTTGAGAAAAACACTTCGCCTGTAGCACATTATACGCTTTTCAGACGCCATTCAAAAAACTTCAGGTTTTACGGCAACCTGTACAAATAACCTATCGCTTTACTAACGCAGTATTTTGCCATTATTGGGACACCTGTTACTGGTATAAATGGGCCTGGATGCGCTGTTCCTGTATGTCCAGTGCTTTGAGACGCATCTCTTCGGCCTTATTTTTCATTTCTGTTGCCTGGTCGTCCCTGCCTTTTCCCTTGTAGTAGTCCCCCAGCGAGGCGAGAGTGGCAGCATAGGCAAATTTATGGTTTGAAGTGATGGGTGTGAGTTCCATGACCACCTTCCACTCTTCCATCGCCTGTGCTATCAGTTTTTCGCTGGTTTCGTCGTTGCGAAGCAGGGCAACCCGCTGTAGTGCCTGTGCATGAAACATGCGTACATCTGCATGGTATGGATTACGTTGTTTCAATATTCGGGTCCATGCCAGGTATTCAGAAATCCAGACCGGCCACTGATCCTTGTATTTCTCTCCTCGGGTATGGTCTATGTGTAATTCATACCATTTTACGATGTTAAGGGCAAGTTCATGGTGGTGCGGAAAGATAATGTCTACTCTTTTGAGTTCTTCAATCCATGCTGTGATGCTCTCCATAGCGTAGTCTCTGACATAATAGGCCTGTTTTCCGACCATCATCAGACCATCTTCGGGGATGGGTTCACCTTCTTCCAGGCGTAAAAAACGGTTTTGGCGGTCTGGCGCGGGTTTGTAGAAAACGCATATTCCGGCGAGGGCCTCGTATTCTGGAAGAAAGAGGCGCGCCAGGGGTATTACAATACGCGGATTGTTGGGTGGCTTTTCGCCCTTTTTTATGAGTTCAGCATACTGGGGGAGTTGAGCCAGGTAAAATTGTCCGGCGCGCATACGCTTGCTTAGTTCTGAATTACTTGAAACATTGATAAAACTGAATCGGCTAAGAACCAGTTGCTGTGCCCATGCGCGAAAGACTGCTGCTGCCGCAATCACCAGCAGTACCATGAATGCTACTGCGATGATACGGTGTCGGTTCACAGAAAACTCAGGGATGGCTGGGGTTGCCGCTTTTTCTTGCAGAGGTTCCTGGTCTGCTGCCGATGCGCAGGCTGCTTTTGCGTAGAACAGTCCGGCATATATCATCGCAAACATTACAAGGGAGGGATGGCTGAAGTTGATGTCTACAAAAGCGTGGGCGCAAAACGCAACAATACCGGTATAGAGGCCAAGGAGTAGTAGCTTTATGTGCTTGTTTTTTTCGTTGATAATTCGCCAGGCGCCCCAAATACCGAAATAAGCCCAGAACGCGAAGAAAATCAACCCGCCGAGGAAACCCGTTTCGGCGAATATCTGGATGAAGCCATTGTGCGCTTCCCGCACATCCCCCGCACCGATATACTGGTAGGCGGGATAGGCAATAGCAAAGTTGCCCAACCCAACCCCGGTAAGGAGGTTATTCATAGCCATGCTTAATGCAACACGCCAATAGCCGAATCGCAGGCGCAGCGATGCCGGGTCTGCCAGGTCTGTGGCGGTGAGGGAGATACCTTCCTCGCGTACCAGCGTGCGCGGGTCAACCGGTTGTGACGGGCCTGTATTTTCTGGAGATGTGCCGTCGGCTGGTTGCGCATAGGAAGCGGAGTCTCCAATATCCATGAGAAAGAGCGCTGTTACCGCAAAAAACAACAGCACAATCAGCGCAGCGGCCGCATTTTTTCTCCTGAAAATCATGGCAGTGAGTTGCCGCACCTGTGCCGGTTTGATGGTCAGCAGAAATATGCTCCACAATGTGGCGAAAATTAAACCCAGGTAGGCGCCCCGAGAATAGGTTATCCATAAGGTGTACAGCATTAGCGGCGCAAGAAGACAGACGCCGGTGAACCGGAATAGATACCAGATTCCGTCCAAACCGTAGCGGGTCAGTGCCAGCAGTATGGCCATGGCGGTGCAACAGGCAAAAATAAGGGCCAGAATGGTGAGGGGTGCTGTCTTGAGATAGGTGGGCATGTTGAGTAGCGAGTCTTCGTAAACATATTCACGGGGAAAATGGGCTACAAAGAATACGGCAACAAAACAGCCAATGCCGAGAGCAATCGCAACGGCAAGCAGTATTGCACGGTCAACGGGCGCGGTGGCAGGGGCATTGTTTTTTCGGTTGAGGGTGTCGGCAGCGTCACGCCACCATATCCTGACTCCCACAAAAGCGATCGGAATGGCAAGCAGCATATAGGCTGCCAGTGCGTTGGGAAAGAGCATGGAGCCGAAAGCGCGGTTAACATTGAAGCGGCGCGCCATTTCCGGATTGATGGTGTTGGTGCCGAAATAGCGCTGCAACATGGCAGGGTTTTGGATTACCCGCCGTAGATGGGGCAGCAGGTATTCGAAGTGGAGGATGCTGAACAGTGCCTGCAGGCCCACGCCAAAAAGAAAAATGGTTAGTACCACGCCCCAGGCCGATTTGTTACGTGTTGTGTTTATGCTCAGCATAAAAAGCGCGGCGTACCCCAGCCAGAGCCACAGGTGCTGGTAGGTATTGAAGTACTGGTAGGAGTAGCGTGTCACTACGACATAAACAACCATGAGTAGTGCCAGAATTAGAGCGGGAGCAGGCGCATAAATTTGCTTGCGTTGTTTGATGACCTGTATTAACCATAGGGCGCAGAGCAGATAGATGCTCCATGTGAAATAGACGTTGTCGGAAAAGAACGTGTATCCGTCCAGCCATGGACGCAGGACAAGAAGCAATCCTATTCCGAGACTTGGATGAATAAGACCCAGAAACAGGGCGGTGGTCATTGCCCAGATTACGGTTGCCAGGTCAAAGTTGGCGGCGGACACTGCTTCAGGAGAGGTGAGTTCCATCCATCTGGCGAGGCTTATTTTCAAGGCAGTAAATCCGCCAAGAGACGCAGTGGAAAATACCATTACAGCGACCAGCACAGAGGCTGCCGCCAGGAATAGCGCTCTGCGTGGGGAAGCGAATTCTTCCGGCCAATAGCGTTCCAGGATATTCACGTTGCTTTCATGGGGAGTGGTATTTACAATAGCAGCGGTGTTATGTTTTCCTGGATTGGCTGCTCGTTTATTGGCCATTGTCTGCATTAACTCCGTTTCGTTTTCCTGCATTCATCAGCAACACAATCAGCAGAAAAATGCCTATGGTTTGTGCCATGATGATTGCGGTTCCGGTCATATTCAAGTAGGGCAGTAATGCGCCGTTCAGGCCGACAAGGGCCGCTACCATAAAGATAAAATACACCGCCATGGGCGGGCGCATGCCCACATCTACCAGTCGGTGCGAAAAATGCCGTTTATCCCCCAGCATGATGGAATCGCCATTACGCCAGCGAATGTAGACGACGCTTAGTGTATCGAAGAGGGGGACGCTGAGCGCCATGGCAGGGGCAAAAACGGCAATGCGCGAGCTTTCTCCTTCAATGTGGAATGTGCCTACCACGGCAATGGTGCCCAGAAAGAATCCGTTGAACATTGCGCCGCAGTCGCCCATGAAGATGGAAGCGGGCGGCAGGTTCTGAACAAGGAAACCACCCACAGCTCCTGCGAAGATCACCAACAGGATGCGCACCATAAAGTAGGCTTCAAACGGTTGCACGCACAGGAAAAAGGTGGCTGCTGCGATGATGGAAACGCCGCCGCTCAGTCCGTCCATGTTGTCCAGCAGATTCATACTGTTTATAATCAGCACCATCCAGAAGATAGTGGCAATAGTAGAAGTGTAGGGGTCATTCAAAACAAACAGGTGGATTCTCAGGCCAAAGGCTGCGAGTATGCCTGCAATGAGAATCTGGCCGACGAGTTTACGCCAAGGCGACAACACATGCAGGTCGTCTATGATGCCCAGCATGAATATCAGCACCCCTGCCAGCAGAATGCCGGCAAGTTTGATGCCGCCGTCTTCGCCTAGAAGCGACAGCAGTTTTGTGCCCATCCAGTCCGGGCCGTAGGGTTCGACGATGGTGAGTATTGCGATATGTATCAGCAGCACACTATAGAAAGATGCAAAGATGGCCACACCGCCCAATAGCGGCGTGGGTTTGATGTGTGCTTTTCTGCCGACAGGGTGATCGAGAATATCAAATCGCTGTGCTACCCTGCGCATGAGATGTGTTAATAGCCATGACAGGACAAAAGTAACTGTCAGCAGATAAATAAAAATGAAATATTGATTGGCGGCCATCAAATAATTCCAGTGCGCTGAATGTTATAAGTACCAATATAAAAGCAACTGCTATTGTCAATGAATCATCATACTATACCATTGCGGCGGGGGCTGGTGCAGGTTATGTTTTAAAGTGAAGCCGCATATTCCTGCAAAAAGATACATACTATGCACACAATCTAGTTTTTGGGAATGTGTCAGCAGCATGAATTACTGTTTTGCAGGTTCCTTTTTCCAGATAGGCTCTCCGTGATAGGGTTTGCCAACGGGATATCTGGGATTAGGCTTTACGGCTGTTTCCATAATCGCCGCAATTTTCTTGACCACGTTCGGGTGCTCCTCTGCAACATCATTCGTTTCGCCAATGTCCGTGGCGAGGTCGTAAATCTGTATTTTGCCATCGCGCCCGTGGCGTATGCCTTTCCAGTTGCCCATACGCACGGCCTGGTCATACCGGTCGCGGCAATGGCCGTAGTCCCAGTAGAGGTAATCGTGCGGATGTTGCACGCTGCCGCCTTTCAGGGCATCCGCTACGGCGATGCCGTCTATACCGTCTGGTGCTTTTACGCCGGCAAGTTCGGCGAAAGTGGGCAGCATATCCCAGAATGTGATAATCTCATCACTGGTCGCACCTGCGGGTACCTTTCCGGGCCATCGCACAATAAAGGGCACCCGGATGCCGCCCTCGGTAAGGTCTCGTTTGAACCCGCGTAACGGGCCACTGGTATTGAGGAATTCGGCTACATCAAAGTGGCCGCCATTGTCACTGGTGAAAATTATCATGGTATTGTCGGTAAGCCCGAGTTCTTCCACCAGTTCCACAATGCGTCCGACATCCTTGTCCAAGCGGTCAATCATGGCGGCGTATTTTTTGGATCGTTCATCCCAATCGGTTTTGGTATAGGGTACGGTGGAAGGCACGGCTAGTCCGTGTGGGTCCTCATCTTTGCTGGCAAAATGGGGAATCGTAAAAGCACCATAGAAGAAGAAAGGGGCGTCTTTGTTCTCGCGAATGAATTGTAATGCCTGTTCTGCCATCAGGTCATGGGAGTAATGTGCGTGCGATTCCGCATTTCCCGTCAACTCCAAACGGGCGTCGTTGTCGTCAAGGTATTCCGTGTAATAGTAATGTGCGTGGTCCTGGTTAAGATAACCAAACCAACGATCAAAGCCCTGATTGGTGGCGCGTCCGACGGTACCGGCATCGCCGAGTGACCACTTGCCCACGCCGCCACACTTGTACCCTGCCTGTTTCAGCACCTCTGCTACGGTAACATCGTTTTCCTGCAGGTAGGTGTGGTAGTGGGGAATGTTGTCTCTTGCAGCACTGTGGCCATTGTGCATGCCTGTCATCAAGGAGCACCGCGACGGCGTACATACCGGCCCGCCTGCGTATGCCTGTGTGAAGCGCAGACCTTCGGCTGCAAGTCGGTCAATGCGCGGGGTTTTTATGTGCTTTTGTCCGTAACAGCCCAGATCACCGTAACCCATATCATCGGCCATAATAAAAATGATATTCGGCGGGGTCTTGGTTTCTTGCGTAAAGCCTGATTTATTACGGACCAATGCACTGCCTGCGAGTGCTGTAGCGGATACTTTAATAAAATCACGTCGTTTCATCGGTTTGCCTTGTTCAGTTTCTCGATCATTTCTGCGATTTCATGACGTTTATTCAGGAGCGTTTGTGGGTTGCGGGTGAAACTTACCAGGCTTGGTACGATTTCTTCGAGGTTGTAGACTTCTGCCGCCTGTTGAAGCAGTGCTTCGTTTCCGCCCTGTTTTTTAAGGTTATTGATCTGCTCCATGAAGAGGGTCAGGTAATCGTAGTCTTCCAGGCCGTCACGGACGGTTTCCCAGCGAATGGAAGTGACGGGTCCTGTTTGTCCTGGATAGAGCAGCACGCCGTCCCCATTGACAGGCGTGATATCGGTTACGTCTGTGAAGGGATCGCCCTGTTCCGGCCAGTTGTTCACATTCCAGTATTGCATGCCGCGCATGCCCAACGCCCACGACTGCCAGAACAGGATGCGGTGTTCAATAGCGGCGAAATCCAAGAAGAAATTGCCGTAGGGGCGTGGTGGCGTGTGATTGAAATACCACCAGACGGGGCTGCCTGCGGCAGTGCGTTCCAGGATGCTGATATTGTGTGTTGTGTCTAATACCTGAGCATGAACGCACCAGATATCAAGCATATCGGGCAGGAAAGGGCGCAGTCCCATGGTGCTTACGGCAATAGGAATGTCCGGCGCCCTGTTTTTCCATTGTTGCATGCGCTCCAGTACCCGGTTCCAGGCAGGTTCTTCAGGTTCGTAGGCGAGTTGTGTGAACGCCTGGGCCTGGAGGTTACGACTGCGTATGAAGGCATTGGCCTGTTCGAGTTGTGCAGGTGCATCCAGCAGTGTGTGTGGCACATAAAAAGAAGTTGCGCCTGCACTTTTCAATAGGTCGATCCGTGCTTCGAATCGGGCCAATTCTTTTTGATAGTCGGCGCTTTCCCTTGGAAGCTGGCAGAATTCGCGTAGGGTGACACGATGGGCGAGTGCGTTTTGCAGGTAGGCTTGCGCGAGTTTGTCAGGATTGACGTTTGACTTTTTTGCGTATGCGGCAAGTGCGGGGATGGAAAAGCCGAAATCCGTTTTCAGTGACGGCGTGACCGGCAGTTCAAACTCATATACCTTTGCTTCAACCCAGAGCTCCCACGGGTCGCGTCCCGCAGCGGACATGGTAATCGGTCCTCGGTAGATGCCCGCTGGCAGACCGGCAGGGGCATAAACGGTAATCCAGACAGGGGAGGTTTCACCGTTGTTGGCTGTAAAAGGCTGGTGCGCCGGAAGTGCATCCGGGAACCAGCCGGTCGGGCCTTCATAATGGCTGGGAACATGTACCCGGTGGTAGTGTACATTATGGATGGAAATGTTGGAGGCAGGGATGCGTTTCCCACTGGCGGGGTCAACCAGGTCTTCCACCATGACCCGCACATTGTGGAGCGGTTCATTTTCAGGGGCGCGCAGACAAATCTGAAAAGATTCGTATTCATTCCTGGCGAGCGCGATGCGCATGGTTGGGTCGGGCCGTCCGGCAGCCGCGATTCTGTCCTGGCGGAATACCTTTTCCAATGCAGGTGCGAACCAGATATTTGTAGTTCCTGCAATGGCGAGTTGCCCCTGGACATCGCGTGGTCCCCGGTCAAGCAGGTAGGGGGCGTCTGTCCAGGCTTCCATCAGGCGTGGCTGTGCTTTACCGACCGTGAAAAAGGTGTCTATACCGCCGTGGGGCGAACCTGTGTCGCTTCCCAAGGCAATAGGGGTATCGCCGTAAAACAGTTGCGCCATGAATTCATAGACGCCGTCTCCCGGGGGCTGCCAGTCCCAGGTGCAGCGGGCAAGTTTTGTAGGCGAGACATCAAAACGCTTGCGCGGCAGTTTCCATACTCTTTTGTTTTCTGCAACAATACGTCCTTCAATATGCACATTTTCCATGGGCTTTGTGGCGGTGAAAATGGCAGTGAAGGTGTTGTCCTTGTAGTCCAGTTGTGCAGCAACGGTATCGTCAGCGAAATCCACATGGGCGAGGCCGCGCACCACGTTGAGGCGGTACATGGTGGTCCATACTTCGCCGGGTTTGAGCAGGCGCGGCACATAAGCGGTCTGCACGCCCTGGGGGACGCCTGCGTCATCGCAGATTGTGAGAAAGGCATGGGTGTGGTCGGCATGAAAGATGGCGCACACGGACTCCATTTTCTGGGTTTCCGTTACTACCATCCAGTTTCGCGAAGCCGCGTGATACCCTTCCTGGACTATGTCACACATGCCGTCAAGGGTGGGGAGTCGCATTTTGTTGGCGGCGCTTGCACGCGCTTCATTGCGCACCCAGGGCGATATCCACTGGCTTTCGTTCCCCTTGTTCTCAACCATCCAGGTGATGCGCATGGACATTTCATCGGGCAAGGGCTCCATGGTGCGCGTTGCCTGCAAGCCCTTGATGTTCGGACCGTCACAGTCGTAGATGTAGCGCAGCATGGGCTGGCTGGAGTTTGGGTCTACAATTTCGAGGCGTCCGTTCAGGCGGCGGTTTGGCAGGTAGAAGCTGCCTACGCCAAATCCTTCCTGAAGGAGTCCTGCCTCTCCGGCCAGATTTTCATCACTACCCAGAATCCGTAGGATACTCAAAATGCCGCCTTCATCAGTGGCGAAGTTCCATTCCAAGTATTGACCCTGAATCTGGACATCTTCCTCCACAACAACCGCCCACAGACAGAGGGACGACAGGGAAGCAACAAACGCGGTCACAGTGAAGAGAATATTTAGTCTGTGTGTATGATTCATGTGTTCCTCCAGAACGAAGTCGCATTTTATTTTACAAAATACGGTCAACAAGACAAGAAAACAAGGGCTGCCTATCGCCTGTATAATTATCAGGTTGCAGGTGATCGCGGGTTAGTCTCCTGCGAAAAACCATCTTGCGCACCATGCCGGGTTGGATAAGGTGCTACGATCAACAGCGAGGCCGATTATAACACGGGTAGCGGGGCGGATGCCCTGCTGATAGCAACCCTGTCTACAACTTTCTCCATATTGATCGTATCCGATCATAGCGGTAATCGTATTCCGGTACTCCTCCCCGTTGGGTGGCATAGAAAACGTAGAGGCGGCGTTCTCCGTTAATTTGGGTGACAAGTGCCTGTGCCACGTGGCACGCTGCCGCGTCTTTGTCTGGCGGGATGTAGCCCATAATTCGCCAGTTCATGCCGTCATCAGATACCGCTTCGCACATAGCGCGGGAACTCCAGCTTCGGGCGCTGCTGTTGTGCGCCTGGGTAGGCGGATATCCTGTGGGATCGGCAAAGGAAAGGTAGCGTCCATCTACAAATATGACATCCGGATTGGGCCAGTTCTTGATCAGTGGCTGTTCCTGTAAATCGTGGGTGATCTTAAAGCCATCCGGCGCATCAAAAGAGTTGGTATTTTCGGCATAGCCCATGCACACCCCGGAGGGATGATTCCAGTAATCGAACCACAATCTCCATTTTCCTTCATGGCGCATGAGTGAGGGTCGGTGAAAATCACAGGGCTGGGTATTGGTTGTTGGGGCTGTTCGTGCGTCTTCGTTTTCAATAAGCAGGGGCGCCTGTGTCTTTTCCCAGTGTATGCCGTCCGGTGATGTGGCGCCCATAATGCAAAGCAACATACCATCGAGGTGGTCAATGCTTTCTTTGTAGCGGGGGTTGCTGGTGGCGCTGTAAGCCATGTAGAACATGCCGTCCATCAGAACCACAGAGGGGTCGCCGTTGTGCCATTCATCATAGAAGCGGTTGCTTGCCGTTAGCACAGGTGCCCAGGTTGCCGGCTGCATGTTCGTGTCCCATGAGTTGTTGCCACACCAAATTTCCCAGGACACCAGGTCTTTGGATCGGGCGTGGTATATGGCGTCGCAGCCGGGTACGCCAGGGTTGGTATCCGTTGTTGACCAGCCAAAAAACCACATGAGATAGGGGTAGTCCGTGGCGGGTGTTTCAACAACGCAGGGCTGGTACATGTTGTGAAAATTCCAAATAAGATTGGTCTCTGAACGTTCCCATGTATTTTGTGTTTGTATGGGACGCTCATAAATTTGTTTTTCCTGCGGGCCTGCCTGTACTGCGGATTCCCAATCTTCGGCATGGGTGTTCATGTGAACAACTTGCACGAAAAGGCAGGCTGTTATGCCCATAAGAATCTGTTTGCTCATGTTTTCTCTCCCTTTTTTGTTGGAACGTCTGCAGATGCTGGTATAATCATCTTTGTAATGCCTTGCTTATTGACCCCGTGTCTTAAACTGATTATACTGTAGCAATGAGTGCGGCAGGTACTTTATCAATAGTGTGCTTTTTCTTATGGAATAATGGGAACTATTATATGATTCTTGTGATGGCGGCAAGTCAGGCGGGGGCAGATGGCAGGATAGCGGTGTTTCCTGTGTGGTCTACCTTTTTGATTTTGCTGGTGGTGGTGGTGGAATTGATCGTAGCCGGCATTTTTCTGAAGCGCAAATGGCTTGAGAAACATGCGGCGTTACCCTTACCCGCCGCATTGGCAATGCTTTTTTTGATGATGTCCCTGTATGTGCTGGTGGGTTCCGCCCTTTATTTTTCTAACTTACCTGAACAGCGCCCGCAGATACTGTTCTGGCTGTTTATGTTGTATATTCCTCTTGGTATTCAGTATTCCCTGAATGTCGTTAATTCATTGTCCTGGCAGTTAACCCGTCGTGTGAGTCCTGTGGGGGATGAGATTTGTGAGACGCCGGTGCAGGCCTTGGCACAGAAACAGGTTATGGCAGGAAAGATTGAGGACGCGGTGTCGACATTCACCAATTTCTACGAACGTCGTGCCCCTGCACTAGCGGAGGTGGCGCGTTTGCTCAAAACCGAAGGGAAATACGAGGAAGCCACAAAGATTTATGTGGATTTGGTGGAAAATCATGGCTCTGACCTTGTGGTGTGGCCTGAAGCCGTCTATACGCTCGGCAAAATATATGAAACACAGATGGGCAAGGCGAAGGATGCTATCAAGCTGTATAAGCGTTTGCTTGATGAGGCGCCAGATAGTCGTTTCACCCATTTTGCCGGGGCGGATATGGCACGTTTGCTGGTGATGGATGCCAGCTTCATCAAAACATTAAATGAAGACGATGAAACACCGGCAGCGGAAGATCCCTTTCATGCATCGCGCAGGAATTTCCTGATGCAGCGGATAGAGCAACGGGAACGCATGGATAAGGCGAAGGCGGCGGAGCAGCAGGAAGATGCGGAGGAGATGGATGACGCCGCTGGATCGGATGAGGTGGGAGCGTCCACATGCAGTGACTCTGGTATTGCCGAACGTGACTCCATTATTGACGTTGAATCTGATGCGCCTGATCGAGGAAAAACTGACAGTGGCGCAACTGAGGGGTTAGAGAAAAGAGATGAAAGCAGGTTTACAATGCGGCAAATGGATGCTGAAGGCAACATAGAATAAGACGGAAAGCGGGGCCGCGCCAAAGTGAAATATTCGGCAACGCACCGGTAAGTCAGGCGCAGGCAAGGAGGAGACGATGCTTGAAACAGTAATGCTTGATGCTGCGCTGGGCAAAAAGGAATATGCCCAGACGATGGAACTTCTGGATGCGCGCCTGGGTGAGTTGCAACGCGAACTCCGGGATGCTTCAATCCCTGTGCTTGTTGTGTTTGAGGGCTGGGATGCCGCCGGGAAGGGGTCTACCATAGGGCGATTGGTGCAGGCTATTGATCCTCGTGGCTATAAGGTACATCATGTGGTGACGCCTTCGGCTCTGGAGCGGCTTTATCCGCCCATGCACCGGTTTTGGAGAATGATCCCGGAGCATGGGAACATTGCCATATACAACCATAGTTGGTATCACCAGGTTATTAATGAGCCGCTTGAGGAAGAGGACGTAGCGGAAGGTTCACTTGCTGCAACCTATGAACGGATACGTGTGTTTGAACGACAGCTTTGTGATGATGGCGCGGTGGTGGTGAAGTTTTTTCTGCACATTAGCAAAAAAGAGCAGGCGCACCGATTTAAGGAGTTATCCAAAGATGCTGCCTACTCCTGGAAGGTGGGGAAGGCGGAGAAGAGGCGTCACAAGCAGTACGATGTATACGCAGGTCTGATAGAAGATATGTTGCGAGAGACCTCAATGCCCCATGCCTCGTGGACATTGGTATCAGCGACTGATGAACGCTTCCGCAATGTGCAGGTGGCGGAAAGGCTTATTGCTACTTTTGAGCAGGCGTTGAACCGGCCTCCGCGCATGGTTTCGCCGCCTGTGTCCGCGCCCCGGCGTGTGGGGGTACTGGATAGTGTTGATCTTTCCTTGACGGTTTCCAAGGAAGACTATCGCAAGGAACTGCCGCAATTGCAGTCTGAACTGCGGCGCTTGCAGCATATTGCCTACATGCAGCGGAAGATGGTGGTGCTTCTTTTTGAAGGGTGGGATGCCGGAGGTAAGGGGGGCGCCATTCGCCGCATGATTGCTTCCCTGGATCCGCGTGGTTACGAGGTGATTCCTGTTGCAGCGCCTGAAGGCGAGGAAAAGCGCAAGCACCACCTGTGGCGGTTCTGGCGCGCTCTTCGCAAGTCCGGCCATTTCACCATTTATGACCGCAGCTGGTATGGCAGGGTGATGGTGGAAAGGGTTGAGGGATTCGCACTGCCGGAAGCGTGGATGCGCGCCTATCGCGAGATCAACGAATTTGAAGCGGAACTGGTGGAATACGGTGCAGTGGTGTGCAAGTTCTGGATGCATATCTCCAAAGAGGAGCAACTTGCCCGCTTTGAAGCGCGCCAGGGTACGCCGGGAAAAGAATGGAAGATTACCGAGGAAGACTGGCGCAACCGGGAAAAGTGGGATGCCTACCGGGATGCCATTACGGACATGATAGAGAAAACATCAACGGTACACGCGCCCTGGACTATTGTTGAGGGGAACGACAAAAAATATGCGCGTTTGAAGGTATTAAAAACCGTTATTGATCGCCTTTCTGCGGGTCTTGAAAATCCTGAGTAGATAAAAAGTTTACATTTCGATTGTTTTTGTATACAATTAACACTGTGCGTTGTGAGAAAACGTGATAATTAACGTGTCGGGTTGTGCCGATACTACAGGGAGATGTATGTTTATGAGAACAATGATTATGGCGTTCGCCATTGCTGCGGTGTTCCTTTGTGTGTCCGGGTATGCCGTGCCGCCTGCGTATGAAGGCCCTTTCGGCAATCCGGAAGAACCGGCATTGCGTGTTATTAAGTGGCCCTGGCTCGGATTGAAAAAGCTGGTGGTCAGCACTCATGAAGGACTGAAATCCGGTATGGCCAAGGAAAGCCTGTGCGAAACCGGGAAAGACGGCACCAGCGGCGCTTGGCAGGGTTCCAAGACTTTGGTGGACCATACTGCTCGTGGGATGGTGTATGCGCCTCTACCTGAGAAAGCGCCCCTACGTGAAACAGATACTTATGAAGAGCATGCAATGGCCTTTATTGAAGCGCAATTGAAGCCCGCTTGTGAGGAACAGGCTACATGTGCGGAAGAAGCCCCCTGTGAAACAGAAGGCGCGGAAACGGAAGAGCCTGTTAAATATCTTGATCTTAAGATTGAAGAGTCTGCTGTGGAAAAAGCACAGCGGCGCTATGTTCCTTTACGTGCGGCAGCGCGAGCTCGTGTCTGGTGCGGTGGCGGCAATCTGTTGAGACTTGCCCGGGAGTTTGTGGTAGTTTAATCTTGAGAATAGCATA
>CAZBNU010000069.1:0-8076 GCA_964493075.1 uncultured Nitrospirales bacterium
TGTATTGCTAAAGCAATAAATATCGCTGTCCCGGCACTTTTAAACATGCGACTACTTTCTTGTTTCAGTTGCCAGTTTGACTTTCAAACAGGCAGAAAGGTTTCATTTTTGAGGAACATAAGGGACGAAAGGTATAAGAGTTTTGTTATGGCAAGAGGGGTGGTGAATAGGGTAAACTAAAGCAGTCCAACAACAGGAGATAGAAGCATGACAGACCTGATGCGCGTCAGTTTTACTATAGAACGCAGTTTGTATGAGGAACTTGAAAGACTATTGGCAACGACACGATACGAAAACCGTTCTGAATTTATCCGGGATATGGTGCGTGAACGGCTAGTGCGCGATTCCTGGCGGCGCAACGAAGAAGCCGTAGGCACCATCACCATGGTGTACGACCATCACCAGCGCGACCTGAGCAGCACCATCACTCACGTACAACACGAACACCACGAAGCCATTTTGGCCACCACCCATGTGCATCTGACCCACGACTTGTGCGTGGAAATGATCATGGTACGGGGACTGGCAGCCGCCATAGAAGGGCTTGCTGACGAACTGCGCAGTCACAAAGGCGTCTTGCACGTCAGCGTTTCCATGAGTTCCACTGGAAAACGGTTACACTGATAAAGGGGGCATCAAAAGTCCCGTCAGCATTCTATCCAGTTTAGTCCTCGCCCCAAAGTGACAGAAATTCCGCTGCCTCTGCCGGTTGCAGTTTTTCCGGCCGGTACAGTTTCTTCACAATAGGATCGCCTATCCGGTCAGTTTCGCCACTTTCGGGAATATGGGTCAACTGCCGCAAAATCTTTCCCTCATCCTCGCACTCGTAATAGGTCCACGCATCCCCCTTGCCGGGAACGTACTGTGCCGTCTTGTAGTAGATCATCTATGAATTCTCCTTGAGATATACAGGAAATATCTTTGGTGGGTTCCGCTACACTTCATCCACCCTACAATTCATTATTTCAGCGTAACTGTCTACCTGGTCTAGCAATCTATGGTTACTGTGCGTCCAAAACGCCCGTCATTCCCGCGAAAGCGGGAATCCAGTGCCATAACAACAGCGTATCAGCCGCTTTCTGGATTCCCGCTTCCGCGGGAATGACGTGCGCTCGCTGTTATCAAGGCATATTATGAGATATGCTAACAGTTACATTTAAGCAATCATTGTATCACATTTAGACGTCAGGCATGTTCGCGCAGCCACTGGGCCACGTACTCCTGATTGTCCTGGGTGGTCAGCAGAATAATCTCGTCGCCCGACTGTATCAACGTGGAGCCTCGCGGCACGACCGTTTCGTTGGCGCGGCGAATCGCGCCTAGCGTACATTCGGACGGAATGCATGCGTCCCGCACATAGACACCGTCCAGCGGCATACCAGCATCCACCACGGCGGACTCAAGCACCATGGCGGCCCTGCGGCTGATATTCTGATACTCATCGGCTTTCACCGCCATTTCCTCACTGCGCAATTGCGCATCCACACAGGCGGCAATGATATTCTGACGGTTCAGCACGCCAATAATACGTCCCGGATTCTGCGGATCCATTACCGGAATGCGCCCGTATCCCTGCGCACCAAAACGGGACAAGGCCGCACTGAGCGACTGTTCCGGACGGCACACCGCCACAGGACGTGTATACACATCGCTTACTTTTAATTCTTCCAGAGAGCGCGTCAACAGCGCGTCTTCTACATCCCGTGCAGTGACAATACCAAGCAACTTATTGTCGGCATTCACCACGGGGAAACCGTTCTCATGGGCAGCCGCCATCTTATCAATCAGCGCGGCCACAGACATATCCGGCGGCACACCATCCGGCGGCGACATGGCCTTCTCCACCGTGACGGCATCCATGAGATTTACTTCAGGAACATCGGCAATATGAATGCCGCGCTGTGTAAGTTTGATGGTATATATGGAATCTTTATGAATACGCTGTGAAATAAAGGTGCCCATGACCGTTGCACTCATAAGCGGCACAATAATGTAGTAGTTGTCGGTCATCTCAATGAGCACCAGTATCGCCGTGATCGGAGCATGCGCAGCGGAGGCAAACATAACCGACATGCCCACCAGCGAATAGGCACCCGGACTGGAAACCACCTCGGGGAACCAAGCATTAAGCAGCGACCCGTAGGAACCGCCCAGCATGGCGCCCATAAAAAGGGAGGGCAGGAATATACCGCCGGAACCGCCTGTACCCACTGTAAACGAGGTGGCAATCATCTTAAAAAAGAGAAGCAGTACTAAAGTGCCGGCAAGCAACTGATTGTTCAGTGCAAGTTCAATGGCTTCATAGCCCGTACCCATCACCTGGGGCATCCAGATGGCGATTGCCCCTGTCAGAGCGCCGCCTATGGCAGGCTTGATCACTGCTGGAACCCGCGTCTTTTCCGTGATGTCCTCAACGCGATACAGCAACCGGATAAATGCATGGGCAACCAATGCTGCCATGGCGCCCAGTATTACAAAGAAGAAAAGGTCCCAAACGCTGGTCAGGGAGTAATTATGGAGTAAAGGAAATTTTGGTTGATCCCCACCACCCGCCAGCACCCGCACCACCATGATGGCGGAAGCGGAACTGATCACCACAAGCCCGAAGTAGTGGGCAGTAAACCGGCGCACAATCACTTCCAGCGCAAAAATAACACCAGCCATGGGCGCATTAAACGTAGCAGCAATACCGCCCGCCGCGCCACAGGCCACAGCAAGGGTGACCATGCGGTCGGAGAGACGCAGCCATTGCGCCAATGTGGATCCGAGTGCAGAACCAATATGCACGATGGGGCCTTCACGTCCGGCAGAACCACCGGTGCCGATGGTGATGGCGGAAGCAACAATCTTCACCAGCGCCACCCGCGCACGAATTCGGCCGCCAAGACGCGCCACGGCATACATAACCTCGGGAATACCATGCCCCTTCGTTTCTGGAGCGAGATAGGTGGAGATGAAGCCCACAATAAGGCCACCCAATGCCACGACGGGAATTGGCCAGGCATAGCCCAGCCAGCCGCTTAACCAGCCGCCCACTTGCGCCTGAAACACCCATTGCACAGATTCAATGCCAATGCGCAACGCCACCGCAGTGAATCCTGCGCCCATTCCGATGATAACAGCCAGCAGAATAGGACCGGAAGTCTGCGATTCCCGCAGCCGGAGAGAAAGGTAATCACGGATTCTATTGATAAAAGAAAACATGTCAGGAAATGTGTTTAGTTCTTATGGGACTATATCTTGTGATACTCTTGCAAGGACAGCAATGTTGGCTCAGTGACGCGCATGGCTTCAATCGCGGCAACACCAGCACGGGCCGCCGCCAACGTGGTCATGGTGGGCAATCCCCTTTCCAGCGCGGTGCGGCGTATGGCCATTTCATCCGCTTTGGAGTCCACACCCAGGGGTGTGTTGATGATCCAGTCTACATCGCCATTGATGATAAGGTCAACAATGTTCGGGCGTCCTTCGCCGACTTTATGCACTTCTTCCACCGGAATATTCAGCGACCGCAGACACTCAGCGGTGCCGTGGGTGGCGACGACTTTGAACCCCA
Source organism: uncultured Nitrospirales bacterium (assembly GCA_964493075.1). Lineage (GTDB taxonomy): Bacteria > Hydrogenedentota > Hydrogenedentia > Hydrogenedentales > CAITNO01 > SLFT01. The sequence goes on from CAZBNU010000069.1 coordinate 3,557, forward strand.
GACGGTGCAGCGACTGCGCCACATCTTCCATGTTCTTCTTGTCCCGCGCATTCAGGCTCAAAAACACTTTTCCCTTGGTGGGTAGTTTGTTGCCCGCTGCTATCTGGCTCTTAGCAAAGGCCATGCCCATCGTCATGTCAATGCCCATCACTTCGCCGGTACTGCGCATTTCAGGTCCAAGCAGGATATCCACACCTGGGAATTTGATGAAGGGCAACACGACTTCCTTGGCAGACATGTAGGTGGGCACGGGGTCTTCCGTAAAACCAAGTTCTTTCAGGGTTTTTCCCGCCATAACACGGGATGCCAGTTTCGCCAGCGGCACGCCAATGGCCTTGCTGACAAATGGAATGGTGCGCGAGGCACGTGGATTGACTTCGAGCAGGAAAATATCTTCATCGCGAACAGCGTACTGGATATTCATGAGGCCGATGACATTGAGTTCACGTGCGAGGGCACGGGTTTGTACACGCAGACGCTCGATAATTTCAGGTGCCAGATCGTAAGGCGGTAGGATGCAGGCGCTGTCACCGGAGTGAACACCCGCCTCCTCGATATGCTGCATAATGCCCGCCACCACCACGGTTTCCCCGTCGGATATGGCGTCCACATCCATTTCGATAGCTGCTTCGAGGAACTTGTCAATCAGGATGGGGTGTTCCGGCGAAGCCTCCACCGCATAGGTCATGTACCGTTCCAGCGCGGCGCGATCATACACGATTTCCATGGCGCGGCCACCCAGCACAAAAGAGGGGCGCACCACCACGGGATAGCCGATACGTTCGGCAATCACTTCCGCCTGTTCAAAGGAGGTGGCCACATCATTAGCGGGTTGCAACAAATCCAGTTTTTCCACCACTTCACGGAACCGCTCTCGGTCTTCCGCCCTGGCAATACTGTCAGGAGACGTACCGATAATAGGCGCACCCGCCTTTTCAAGACGTTCGGCAAGGTTCAGCGGCGTCTGTCCGCCAAACTGGACAATCACGCCCTTCGGTTTGATGCGATCTATTATATTCATCACATCTTCAAAGGTGAGCGGCTCAAAGAACAGACTGTCCGAGGTGTCGTAATCGGTGGACACCGTTTCAGGATTGCAATTCACCATGATGGTCTCGTAACCGTCATCCTTGAGCGCGAAGGCCGCGTGAACGCAACAGTAGTCGAATTCAATACCTTGGCCGATACGATTCGGGCCACCGCCAAGAATGACGATGCGATCCTTCTCCGTGAGGCGTACTTCATCCTCGCCGTCGTAGGAGGAATAGTAGTAGGGCGTATAGGCCTCGAACTCGGCGGCGCAGGTATCCACTAAACGGTAGCCGGGAAGAATGCCGTGGCCAATGCGTTTTGCGCGCACTTCGTCTTCGGTGCATTTCCAAAGGGTTGCCAGCTGCTTGTCGGAAAAGCCAAGTTGTTTGGCGTGACGGAACTGAGCAGCATCATCCGGATTTGAATTAAGAATCGCCTTTTCTTCCTGCACGATTTCCTGTAACTGGCGTATGAACCACGGATCAAACCAGGTCACTTCATAGACTTGCTCAAGGGTAGCGCCCTTGCGCAGGGCTTCCATCACCTGGAACAGACGGTCACGGTTCGGAGTGCGCATGGCGTGCAACAGGTCCTCAAGACTCATTTTTGTTTGTGCAGCATCCTTGCCATCGCAACCCAGGCCAGCGCGGCCAATTTCCAGACCGCGAATGGCCTTCTGCACTGATTCCTTGAAGGTGCGGCCAATACTCATGGTCTCCCCCACGCTCTTCATCTGTACGGTCAGTGTATCCTTTGCGCCGGGAAATTTCTCGAATGCCCAGCGCGGTATTTTTGTGACTACATAATCAATGGTCGGCTCAAAGGACGCGGGAGTTTCGCGGGTAATGTCATTGCGTATTTCATCCAGCGAATAGCCCACGGCCAGCTTCGCCGCAATCTTGGCAATCGGGAATCCTGTAGCCTTCGATGCCAGCGCAGAACTACGCGACACGCGGGGATTCATCTCAATGACCACCATGCGTCCCGTCTTCGGGCACACGGCGAACTGCACATTGGAACCGCCCGTATCCACGCCAATCTCGCGCATGATCGCCACGGACGCATTGCGCATGGCCTGATATTCTTTGTCGCTGAGGGTCTGCGCCGGGGCAACAGTGATGCTGTCGCCCGTGTGTACACCCATGGCATCCAGATTCTCGATGGAACAGATGATGACCACGTTATCGTTGAGGTCGCGCATCACCTCGAGTTCATATTCTTTCCAACCGATAACCGATTCTTCAATAAGCACTTCGGTAATGGGGCTGGCATCAAGTCCGTATTTGACGGCTGCTTCAAATTCGTCCTTGTTGAAGGAAAGTCCTGCGCCGGAACCGCCTAACGTGAAGGCAGGCCGGATGACGGCGGCATAATTAACCTGTGCGCCAAACTCGCGGGCTTCCTCCACGGAATGGACTACCTGACTTTGCGGCACGTCCAACCCTATGCGTTCCATAGCCTCTTTGAAAAGCCCCCGGTCTTCAGCCTTCTTGATAGGGCCCAGTTTCGCGCCGATAAGCTCACAGCCGTATTTGTTGAGAATACCCTGCTCAGCCAACGCCACGGACAAATTCAGACCGGTCTGACCGCCTACCGTGGGCAACAGCGCATCGGGACGCTCCCGTTCAATAATGCGCTCCAGATATTCCACCGTCAGCGGTTCAATATACACCTTCTCCGCTGTTTCCGGATCAGTCATGATGGTGGCTGGATTGCTGTTGGCCAACACAACCGAATACCCCTCTTCGCGCAGTGCTTTGCATGCCTGGGTGCCGCTGTAGTCAAACTCACAGGCCTGGCCGATCACAATAGGCCCGCTGCCGATAAGTAGAATTTTCTTGATGTCAGTTCTTTTTGGCATAGATAATTCTTTCCTGCAGTGTTGCTGCTGATGTTAATAGGTGATTTCGAGAATTTTGAAGGTCATCTGGCCGCCGGGTGTCTGGGCAACCGTTTCATCTCCCACCCCCTTGCCCATAAGCGCATGGCCCACCGGCGACTGGGCGGAAATTTTCCCAGATGCAATGTCCGCTTCTGCAGGACCGACCAGCATGAACGTAATTTCGCTGTTGGTTTTTGTGTTAAGCACACGAACAGTGGCGCCCAGGTAAACACCACTCGTATCCCGGTCTGTATTGTCCAATATCACGGCACGGGCAATCTGGTCCTCGAAGTTACGGATTTTTGCATGTACCATCGCCTGCTCTTCTTTGGCGGCATGATATTCGGCATTTTCCTTCAAATCGCCGAGACTGCGCGCCTGCTCAATGGTGTCTGCAACCACCACCCGACGTTCACACAGCGCGGCAAGATCCTTCTTCATTTTTTCCAGCCCTTCGGCGGTGATATAGAGACGGTCGTCACTCATGTTCTTAGCCCTGTTTCGTGGTTCATGGTTCAGATGCAACAATCCCATGCAACGACATAGATGATTACGCCGGCGCATAAGCCATGCACTGACTACGCTATTCAGGTCAGCCTAACCTTCCGACCGGGAATACTCCCGACGATAGTACCCTGCCGGATTGGGGGAAGTATAGCAGAAAGTGAAGGCAATGGGAAAGAGGATGAAAAAGGCCAATACTTCGCCGGTCAAAAAGGAAATCTGGATAGTCTCTCTGCCTTCCTGCTGGATGGACCTTTTATTATTTGCTATAGTCTTTTGACTCTTCTTTTGCAATAAGTATCCCTGCCAGCTGCTCTTTACTATCCGTCACGTTTAATTTTTTGTGGAAGGCAACAAACCGTTGCGGATCATTATCGAATTCTTCGGATATGGCAGTGCGGACTTCACGAATCCACTGGATTCCAGAATCGGTTCTCATTGATTTTCCTCCAGCAACTGATACGGAGTAACTAACTCGGGTATGGATAAACCTAGCATCGTATTGATAATGCGTATATGGGTAAACTTGTTGGGATTGGCTATATTACGGCAATTCCATGTCAACAGATAGTCACAACCGTGATAGGAAGCCAAGGCTAAATGCATGGCATCTCCCAAGGGATTAACGGGCATTAGATGATGCTGTACGTAGGCTTTGACAATGTCCTCTATTATATCAACGACCTCCAAATCAGGAATATCGGACAGCAACAGAAGAGCCTCTTCCTTTCCGGGGTATTCGCCGCGCTGCAGTTCATAACGTACTGCGCCACTGGTAAATACCTCGTATTGGTCAAGCATAGACCACCACTGACGGGTCCAATCGCGTCGTGCAATCATGTCCGGCTCCATACGCGCTTCATAAAAGAAACTCGGAATGGAAGTCTCTATATAAACACGTTTTCGCAAATTATATTTCTCCTGTCAATCACTATGCGCCGACAACATCTGGATTTAGTAAACAACGTCGAAAATATCTCCATAAAATGATACCATATTCGTGCGTTCAAGTGCTTTACGGAAATTGTCCACGAAAAATGCATTGACTGTGGAACCAAAGCTCTGTATACTCATTTTGTAAGTCTAACTTGATGAATTATTA